>JABHDX010000006.1 GCA_018672815.1 Gammaproteobacteria bacterium
ATTGTATCCCGATACCATTCAGCTAAATGCTGAACCATTCCCTGATTGATTAAGGACTGCATTGCATTCATCGCTTCTGCCTTAATCCACCATTCACCCGCATCATCTTGGTAAATATGTTCACCTTCGATGAAGTCACTAACAATATTCAGAGCTTCTATGATTTCCATAGTTAACCTCCCATTGTTAAGGATTACTTTAATGTGGAGGTGACAGGCTTAATGCATTGATCGTCTATGGCTGTTTGAAAAAAAGAATGAATTCTAATGAGTTGATTCATATTTGTAAAGTAGTTATTATTACCATTGCCGATTTGGGGCGCTTGCGGGCATAAACAGCTAAAAGCCCCTCCATTTAAACAAGGAGGTATTATGGATATTTATATATCAAAAGACGACGAGAGATTACGTTTTAGAGTTAAAAAAACATCCCAAGTTAACAACTACTTTACAATTTCAATTGTAGATAATAAACCGCAACTCTACGGAGGATGGTCTAAAGGTGCTTTTGGGGGATCAATGAATCTAAGCAAAGTTAAACTCTGGTCATTATTTCTAAGAGAGTTAAAAAACGCAGTTATGAAAAATAAACTTAACTATTATAAATGAGATGCAAAATTGAAACAGATAGAACTATTTAGCATCTCCAATAAAGATATGAAATTGCTAAAAGAGATTGACGAATGCAAAAGGTTAATAGAAAGAATTATGTCTATGACACATAAAATCAATGAATTGAAAGCCTTTTCCCTCTATAGATTAAAAGAAATTGATACTTCTTCAACAGTTATAAATCTTCAAGATTTTACTGAAAAGAAGAAACATTCAAAAGATATAGAACAGCTTAATCAATGTCTTGATGAAAATTTTAGTTTTCTTATCGAGCTACAAGATTGGGTTAATGAAAATAGTTTTTATGCATCCAAGATTAACTTCTTTTACCTAAGACTAATTACAGAATCAAATAAAGTATCATCTCTTTAGTTGGAATTAACCCCACTCCTATAATTAATGCAAGAGCTAAAATTATAAGGCCATACTGAAATAATTCTAATTTATGTAAATCAAAAAATTCATGAGCTTTCTTAGCTGCTAAAGCTAAATAAACTTTGTAATCTATATTGTTAAATCTAGCTTGACGCTGCTTTGGAACAAAAGGTACCAACTTGTATTTCATTTCAGGCGCCATTGAAAAAACTTCAGGCAGAATCAAAGTAACAGCTCCATCTGTAATCAATTGAAAAAATTCTCTTCTATTAGGCATATTAATTAAGATGCCGATTGAGAAATTCTATTGTTTTATCCCAGGAGTCCTCGGCTGCATTGGATTGATACGCACCTCCAGAAGCATTAGCGAAGGCATGTTTGGCTCCCTGATAAAAATGAATAGAAGCGTCTTTATTCAAATCTTTTAAATCTTGATCAAATTGTATGAACTGTTTGTGCAATCGATCCTTGGTTCCTACAAAGCCAATAATTGGCATTTCCAATGTTGCCAATCTTTCTTTATCTTCAATGAGGCTACCATAATATATGACAGTTGCATCAATATCCCTAGGCAACATCAAAGCACCCCTGAGAGACCACTTTCCACCTAAACACCAACCAATAATCCCGATTTTTTCAACCCCAACCTCATTTTTAAGGTAATCGTATGCTTGCTTGATATTATCAAGAGCTCTTTGTTCATTATTTGATAAATTAGTGCTTAACTGAAAAGCGTCCTTTACTTTAGTTGCTGACTTTCCTTCATAAAGATCTACAGCTAATGAGCTATAGCCCAAGCCTGCGAGTTGTTCATTCATCAAATGAATATCTTCATTCAGACCCCACCATTCATGGATAACTATCAGGCCTGAGGTTGTTTTATCGTTTGGCTCACTAAAAAAACCTTTATGAGATTGTTCCTGACTTTGACCATAAATAACTTCGCTAGAGGTAACTTTAGCTAATGGATTACGAAGTGCGCCTTCACTAGTAATAGGTGCATCATGACGATGTTCTTCAAAATCACCCAAGTCAGTTTCAATAGACCAAGACCAGTTAGATATCAGAACTAGAACACAACATAAAAGATATTTTTTCATACTCCTAAGACTAACAAATAATTTTATATTGACAAATATTTACCACTATTTGATTGCAATTTTGAATGGATAATAGCGCCATATAATCAAAATAAATCAAGACATTATTCTTTTTTAAATTTCTATAAAGTTCTTAACTTTATTATTTTGATCTGAAAAAAATCCATTGACAGTATAAAAAATTATCTGCTATCCAATAAAAGGAAATTAATATTGAGGAATACATTATGAAAACAAAATGCAGAGTTAAACATTGCAGAGGTAACACTAAAAAATTAAACCACCTCTATATCTGTAAAATTTGTAAAGCTGCCTTTTTTCATGGCACTTATAAATACGGTCATAACGGATTAAAAGATTTTAATAATGATGAGGTATTGCGTGAAGAGTTACTAAAATCAAATATAAGGCCAACCAAAAATTGGCAATACTATGTCTATACAATTCAAGCATCTTGGTTGCCTGGAGATAAAAAGAAAACTCTTTATGTGGGTATGACGGGCAAGCATCCACATAGCAGGCTATTGGATCATATGACAAATAGAAAGAAGTTAGCTGCAAGAATCTTTAAACGTAAGAAAAATCGTAGGCAAGTAATCACTATGCTTGATTTTGAAGGTCCAATGAGTAAAAAAGAGGCAATTGCTAGAGAGAAATCACTTGCCTATGAACATAAAGATAACTACTTGGTTAAGGGAGGACATTAAAATGGCTGCAGATTTATACTTACCTTCTTTAGTAGAAGAATTACAAATAAAACTAAACACACACTTTGAAAATGCTCTAAAAGAGAAGGGTATGATCAAAGATAAGAATTCTAAGCATTACATACATGCAAATGAAAAAGTAAAAAACATCTACAAACAAATGTGGTCCGAATCTTGTCACTTTCATGATGCATATAATGAGAGCTCTCTGATGTGGTCACTTGGTCTTTCTTGGTGGAAGGATGTAATACCTATGTTAAATGACAAATATCACTTAACACCTGAAAAAGCACAGGAACTCATTAGATTAATTCATACATCAGAAATTGATCCAGAGATGCTAAATCAAAAATACAATTATGAATATTTTTTAGATAAGAAGAAAAAACTAATCAAGTTTCTTGATCAATCTATAGAATATGGGGAATCAATTGAATGTTCTATATAGAATATTAATGGACTAAGTCATCCAAAAATTCTGATGCAGGTTTAAGATCTGTTAATAAAAGATGATCCCTTACTCTTGTGTATACTTCAAAATTCTCAAAGTTATGTAACTCAACTGACTCACAACCTGTTTCCAAAATTCTGACTCGCACTGACTACGTAGCGAAGAGGCGTTGCGGATGTAAGAGCATTAAAGGGATAACAGGTAATGATGAGCAGCACCTCTTTGGTATTTATCGTAGAGATGGTATCGGTCTTCACATTCAGGATGTAAAAGTCCTCAATGGTATAGGAATGCCATTGTTGGAAGCGATCCTGTAGCTTAATGGTATCTCCTTTTTTCAATTGTCTGATGTACACTCCGTGACTATCACGGTGACTTGAGAGCACGGTTGCCCCTCCCTTACCAGGAAGCTTGCTTTCCTCATGAAAGGCCGGCCCGAACGCAAGGGCTTGTCCCGATGTCCCGGAGAGTACTATTTGATCCACATTATGACGAGGTATCATTAAGCGCAAGACGGGGACGCCATCAAAACTTCTCCAGGGGCGTTGATCTTCTCCTGTCTTGATTGTTTTGTGCCAAGCATATTGCAAGAGCGGCTGGGCAACACGGGCCTTCAGTTCAATCTCAAAAACCTTAAAACCAAAGTATCCTCCTCCTATCAGCAGGATCGATGCTAGGAGAAGGATGGGGAATCTTTTCAAGCTATTCTTCTTTGTATTTTGAAAAGAAAAAAAGAGCCTAGGAAAAGAAGGATTGCTAGTAGGAGAAACAGATTCTTATTTGTTGCGGTTGGCACAAAATTTACATTAAGGGCTTTTGCCGTATTTAAGTCTAGCTTGTACAAGGCTTCCATTGGTCCTTGGTTCAATTGCTTATACTGTTGTTGCATCATGTTTATTTTTTTGACAATCTCCGGGTCCTCCCAGCCATGCGGGATGTTATGTGCAATCTGATGGCTTAACAAAGGACTGGATTGATCACGCGAGACAATGGGGTCAACAGCCACTAGGGATGTAAACTCAGTGATAAGATGATGTGTGAGACCAAGATCTCTCACCCATCGTTCGTATTGCATGGCATCCAAAAAGCCGATTGCTTTTTGAAAGGAGATGTACGCAACTTTTTCACGCGCCCATAGTTGATTGAGGTATTTACCTTTCTGGATTTGATCAGGTGCAACCGAAAATCTCCATGCTGTGGATCGCTTGTTTCCCTTAATAGTAAAGGGCTCGGTGAGATCTGCCATTTTTGTATCAGGAATTTTCAAGAAAAAGGTGATGGGCTCATCTGCCAGGATGTCCGGGAATTTTTTTGGTAGCATGTCGTGTTGTCGTGTCATCACAACCCTTAGATCTTCTAGTACGGGGCGATTAATCTTAAAGAGAAGTTCCTTGATTTTTTCTTTGATATTGCCATCGACATATAAATAACTTCCTCGCCCAGCTTTTGCAATTCCCTTGATGAGAAAAGAATTGGGGGCACTGCCTATCCCGATTACATGAAATCGCTTGTTCCCGATATGCTCATGAACAGTGGCCATCATCTTAGTTTCATAATCAATGGCCCCGTCCGTCATCAGAACCACCTGTTGCTTCATCGATAAAGGAGGTTGCTCTACAATTGCTTCATAGACAGGAGGCAGCATGATAGTTCCACCAGTCGCTTCCATGTTACGAACAAATCTTAAGGCTTG
Source organism: Gammaproteobacteria bacterium (assembly GCA_018672815.1). The sequence goes on from JABHDX010000006.1 coordinate 4,938, forward strand.
TTGCTTAATGCTGTGGGTGGCAGGTTTCGGCGTTTTAAATAATTTATAATGATCATCATTAAAAGTGATGATGTTTATGTAATGATGTGCAGGCAGTTGATTGATAAAAGCAATCAGGGCTCGTTGCATTTGTCGTAGAGAGTTCCCGCTCATGCTGCCCGACACATCCGCGACAATTGTAATTGCTGTTTTCTCCATCACGGTGAGATCTTGCTGTTCAATTTGCGGATTAATCAAACCGTAGAGATAAAGATCTCTACCGATATCCTCTCCGTAAATTTCTATGTAAGGTTCTGGTGACTTGATTGGCGAGAAGTTCAAAACAAAATCTCTTGTTGAGGGCGTCTCACCCTCAACAAGAGTGATCTGATGATGCGAGGAGGAAACACTGTCAACAGATACGGTGTGAAAGGTACTTTCGGGAATTGTAATGTCAAAGCCGGTGTTCAAGTCAATTGAAATGGAATAAGGATTAATCGTAAAATCTGGACTCCTATTAATCGAGGAGTGTATCTCAGGATTCAATTCTGCGACTTCTGATGTCACATCACCTTCTTGCACTTTTTTTGAATGCGTGTAGCGATGATTAATGACGGTTGGGATTCTTAAACTGTAAGTATCATTTTTTAAGGTCAGGATGTCATGATAACGAATCTCTATAATGATTAGTTCACCTGGAGCAATGTTAGCAACCTTTGTCTTGAAAATATTGGCTCTGCTCGAGCTCACAAGAGATGCTTTTTGCCCGCTTTTCTTGGCTTTTTCATAAGTTTTTTCCGCTTCCACTTTCTCCTGAATTATGCCTTCAATAAAACGGTCACCAATTTTCATTCGAAGAAAATCAACTGCTGATTTATCGGG
>JABHDX010000071.1 GCA_018672815.1 Gammaproteobacteria bacterium
ATTTATTCTGAAAGGGAAGATATTAATGGATGAATGATTGTATGAACTTTGATCATAATGCATAGAACAATCAAGTGTAAATTTTGAAATAGGCTTGATGATAATTTTTATGGGTGGTAATTCTAAATCAGAAAAAAGCAATTCTACATGATTATTAGTCTCAGCCTTTTTACCTTTTATATTTTTGAAAGATAGCAATATCTTTGTTTCAAATAGTTTGTAATTATCTTCATAAAGTAAATACAGATCTTCAGCCCTACTAATGGAATTTGGATTGTTTTTAGAAAGGGCTTTTTTTATTTTAATAATCACAATATTTAGACATAAATATTACATAATAATAATACTAAATAAATAAAAATATCACATAAGGAGATCGTTATGACTTTAGCATACCTTTGCATACTAATTTGCATGCTTATTCCAATTTACTGGGCTGGCGTATCAAAAAAGAATTCCACATTAACATACAACAATAATTCACCAAGAGATCATCTTAATCAGTTATCAGGAAAAGGAAAAAATGCTTACTGCGCTGAACAAAACTGCTATGAAACATTTCCTCCTTTTGTTGCGGCAGTAATCATTGCACATCTGCTTGGACATAATCAGTTTATAATTGATATCTTAGCCGTATCTTTCGTTTTTTGTAGAGTGCTCCATGGAGTATTTTATATCCAAGAAAAAGGTAATTTAAGGTCTATTTCATATATCGTAGGTCTGACTTGTGTGATCGCACTATTTTTTGCAGGATGATCTTCTACTCTTCATTGATCAAGTAATTCTTATAGTGTTTTAACTCATATATGGAGTCATATACATCATCCATTGCTAGGTGATTTGAGTTTTTACTGTGTGATCTTGCAACTTCTGGATTCCAAAGCTGAGAGATAATTTTTAAAGAAGTAACATCAAGATTCCTGTAGTTGAAATGTGATTCCAATTGTGGCATCTGTCTTGCCAAGAATCTTCTATCCTGACAAATGGTGTTGCCACACATTGGTGATTCTTCTTTGTTGGTGATTTTTTTTAAAAAACTAAGTGTCATATTCTCAGCATCAGCAATCGTGAGTTTTGATTTTCTCACTCTTTTAAGCAATCCAGATTGTGAATGTGTTTTTTTGTTCCAATTATCCATAGCATCGAGAATAGTATCGTCTTGATGAATAGCAAGGCTAGGACCTTCAGCGATTACACTAAGATTACCGTCAGTGACAACGGTTGCTATTTCAATAATCGTATCATTGAAAGTATCAAGACCAGTCATCTCTAGATCTAGCCAAATAAGTCTTTTTGAATCTGTAGACATAAAACGATTCTAACAGAGTATTAAAGGTATAATCATAAAAGTTTAACTATGAAAGAATCTAAACAATCAGTATCAAGAATTGCTAATATTTATGGCAATCATGGTCTATTAATTGACTCTAATAATCAGACGCATAAATTCATGTTGAAGAATTCAAAAACAAAACTTTATGTTGGGGACAGTATAGAATCGAATATAATAATTGATGATGTAACCCTTATTGATAAGCCAAAAGAAAGAATTAATGTTGTAGAACGTTTTGATAAGTTAGGCAAAAAACAAATTGTGGCTGCAAATGTTACTCAATTATTGATTGTGATTGCACCTGAACCTCAACCGAATTTTCTATTGCTGGATAAATTATTACTGGTTAGTGAATTGATGAAGAATCAAGCAGCAATTGTATACAATAAAAATGATTTGGGTGGTTTGACAGACAATAGGATATTAAAATATAAAACACTTGGTTATAAACTCATTAATATGTCAGCTAAGTCCAATAACAACTTCGAGCAGTTATACAATCAATTAATGAACCAAACATCATTTCTAGTGGGACAATCTGGTGTTGGAAAATCCACAATTACCAACATGCTTCTGAATAATCAAGAACTAAAGACTAAAACATTATCTTCAAAGACTAAGAAAGGCAGGCACACCACTTCCACTACCAGTTTGTATCAAATAAACTCAGAAAGCTTTTTGATTGATACTCCAGGCGTGGAAAATTTACACCCTGCAATAGAGAATGCTCAAGATATTCAACTTGGGTTTAAGGAAATGAAACTTCATATAGGGAAGTGTAAATATCGAGATTGCATTCATATTTCTGAACCGCTCTGTTCTGTAAAAGATCATTTAAGTAAAAATGAAATTGAATCCTCCAGGTACGAAAACTATAAAAAACTTGTAGTGGACTATAAAAAGACTTCTAATCCATAATGTTTCTATTATTCATGGCTTGTATTAGTGTATTAGCATCAACATACTCAAGCTCGCCCCCTACTGGAACACCATAAGCAATACGAGTAGCTTTAATATTATTATTCTCAGCAATCGTAGCGATATAATTTGCAGTGGCTTCACCTTCAACAGTAGGACTGCTTGCTAATATGATTTCTTTTATCGAACGACTGACAATGAGTTCTTCTAAGTCATTAATTTTTAATTCATCTGGACCAATACCATCAATCGGTGATAAATGACCCATTAATACAAAGTATTTACCATTATATTGTTGAGTATTCTCTATAGCCAGTAAGTCAGCTGGTGATTCTATTATGCAAATAGTTTTA
>JABHDX010000072.1 GCA_018672815.1 Gammaproteobacteria bacterium
ATCAATGTCCTCAATGCCATTTAAAGACAGTGCAATATTAGCGGTATCAAATACTCTTTTTTGTTCTTGGTCGTCCATAGCGGATCGACCAAGAAGCAGTGCATTCCTAAGCCCACCCTCAACATCAGCATCAAACCATATGTCTAACCCCTTGTTCATAAAATCAGTGGCAAAAATAAACACAAGCAAAACAGGCAAAACTGAAAGACCACTGAATGCTAGAGCCATTCTAGCTCTGAGTCTTGCCCCCAACTTACTTTTCTTGTAATCCATTAGTATTTTTTTAACACTAAGAGTGACAACTCCAAACAAAACCAATAAAGATAGGCCATTTATTACAAGCAAAGGTAATTGCATGCGATTAAACTCGTTTGGATTGTCTGCTGCAAACATTAATGCGAGCAAAGAGCTAATACTCAGAATAATGAGGAGAAAAATTATTTTTTTTGCTGAATTGGATTTTATTCGAATAGCTTCCATTCCACCGTCTCCATTTCTGTGTCTACATTTTCTCTCCAAAAGGTTAAGCTCTGCATCCACCTTGGGATATTTTGAGCTCTTACATAAGTCACCAAGAACACTTTATAGCTCTCATCAATATTAATTAAAGAATCATCTATCAATGGCAGTTGCTCGATATTGCTAATTTCAAGCTCGATTTCATTTAAGCTGGAAGAAGATAGTTCTCTTCCTGTAATGCTGTTTAGAAGTGAGTATCTTCTAGTAAATGCATTGTATCGAACTAGATATTTCTGATCTACTTCACCAATAGTTCTATCAAGCCTCCAAGACCTGATATTAACTATTGAAAACCTCAAGTCTATTTCAAAAGTTAGCCCTGAATTCAGAGCCTCAACTTGGTCTTCTCTAAAACTAATAGGCAGCCTAATGTTTGAATAATAAACGCCTTGCTCAAGGTAGGATTCGCCATAATTATTACTATCTTGTGCATAAGTCTTTCCCACAAACATAGTCACAAGAAAGAACAATATTAACGTTTGTTTTTTTGTCATTGTTTTAAACCCAAGACTTTACCCATCATGGGAAATCCTTTAATAAAATCTAAAGCATTTATTTGTTTTCTGCCTTCAAGTTGTAAGCTTTTTATAATCAAGCTTCCAGAGCCTGTTTGTATTAAAACACCGTCACTTTGCAATGCAATAACTTCGCCAGGCCTCCCTGATTGAGGCCCACTATTATCTATTGCTGAGTCCCATAGCCTTAAATACTTGTTATCAATATAGGTATAAGCAATTGGCCATGGATTATATGCTTTTATAGATCTATTGATTGCTTTTGCTGATTTATGCCAGCTAATCTCTCCATCCGCCTTGCTAATTTTTTTACAAAAAGTAGCTTCCTCCTCTTTTTGTTCTTTGGGCTCTATTTTTCCTGATAGGATTTTTTTTAGGCTCTCTTTAATCATTGTGGCAGAGAGCAAGGAAAGTTTAATGGATAACGTCTGATGGGTTTCCTGCTCATCAACATTAATTACTTCTGATGTGAATACTGGGCCAGCATCAAGCTCACTTGTCATTCTAATTAAAGATACGCCTGTTTCTGTATCTCCATTTAAAATTGAAGCTTGTATAGGAGTTGCTCCTCTCCATTGAGGCAATAGTGAGGGGTGAATATTGAGTGTATCAATGGTTGCCAAATTTAAAATTTGTTGTGGTATAAAGTTCCCATAAGAAGCTGTTAAAATTACATCAGGGTTTAGTTCTTGTATTTCCAGAAAAGCGCTATCAGTTTTTAGATCAGGCATGTCTAAAATCTTTAAACCAAAGTCAATAGCTAAGGCTTTTATTGGATTGGCTCCTCTTTTTTGCCCCCTGCCTTGTTTTTTATCTGGTTGAGTAAGCACTCCCACTATTTCATAGTCCATATCATAAAGCGCCTTTAATGGTTCTTTCGAGAAGGAGGATGAGCCAGCAAATATGATTTTTAGTGGTTGTTTCATGTTTGGACAATTTTTTTATATGAGACGTTCAGATTTTTTTTGCACCTCATAATTTAATGCTTTTTTTTCTTTCATTATTTTTTTTCTGAGCCTTTCAAGTTTTATTTCAGAGAC
>JABHDX010000073.1 GCA_018672815.1 Gammaproteobacteria bacterium
CATATTTGTTATAGAAGTCAACCCAAATAGAAATATTAAAGATATAAGAATTTTTTTCATTTTCATATGATTTTCTATTTCATAGTGAACCTAATATACACGTATATTTGTTTTTTGTATATTTATCTTTTCCAAGATATACTTTCACTAAGAATCCTGTTAGGAACCGATTCATCATTGGTTGTCACTGCCCAGATATTAATGTTTTTATTATTACCCCTGGCCCTACCTATGCATATATACCCTGCCATTGAAGCATTACAAACCTTTTTTCCACCTGGGTCATTTGTTACATGCACAACATATTCAGACCATTTGGCATACCACTCATCAGGATATACCATCTTCCAATTCTCATATTGAAAATGTCCTTTTAGAGCCCAAGCCATCTCCCATGCATCATTTGGACATTTAACGCTTCTTATTCCATCTGTTTCGTGATTCAGTTCTACGGTATCAGAAATTTCACAGCTAATCATTTTTAACTTCATAAACTTAACAAATTCATCGAAATTACTTTGTACAGTTGCAATTTTTGATTGTTGAACATAACCGTTATACATCGGAATGCCAACACCAGCAAGAATGCCGATAATTGCCACTACTATAAGAAGTTCAATCAAGGTAAAGCTTTTTTTAAGTCTTATCATTTTATTTAGAATAATTCTCGAATGAATAATGAGTATTCATTCGATTTAATTCGTATACTCACGCTCAAAATTATAAACAGTGACTTCGTGAGGCGGATTATAAAAGTCATTACATGTTAGTTCTACGTATTTATAATCTTGATTACTATTTACATACTTAATAGCGACTGGATAACCATTTGCAAGTAGACCAGCCCCTCCACGAAATGGCGTTCCACTCTTATTGAAACCCACTACAGAAATATCACCCCAACCTTCAGGGTGTGAAATTGTTTTAGCAATAGCAGTATGTTTTTGATACATGTAAAGTGCGATACCATTACCTCCCCAAGAGCAAGGCGTTTTTTTAGTTGTGGAAAGTATTGGTAATGTCTTATCTGGATAAAGCTTGCAATAAAGCGTAGCAGATTCAATGTCCGCCCTTACATTACTGCAAGTCTCTGCTAGCTTGGTTTCTTGAGCTTGAGCTATATATCCTTGGTACATGGGAACACCAATTGTAACTAAAACGCTTATGATAGCTACCACAATGAGGAGTTCAATTAAGGCGAACCCTTTTTTGATGCTACTCCTTAACAATGGATTCTTTAGAGGTGTAAGCATTGCCACCATCCTTGTCACCAATGTTGGTAATAATAGTTATAGTATTTCCGGGCGTTTCTGCATAAATATTGGTAATTCCAAGATATGGGTTGCCAGAGGTGCAAACAACAGATTTACTAGTGCTTTGACCTGGCAACATAAAGTTATATGGGTTGCTGGATATAGAATTTAAGTAGGGTGCAAAATCTTCACAGAATTTTAATGTGGATTTCTTACATGACGTACTCGATGTCCCCATGACTACAGAGTCAGACCCTGAAGAGCATTTTGTAATTGAAGCTGCAACAAAACTCTTCACATTTGTATGGTTTGTTTTTGCACTTTCGATCTTTGCTGAAATCATATAGCCGTTATACATTGGTATTCCAACGCCAGCAAGAATGCCAATAATAGCTACAACAATAAGGAGTTCGATTAAAGTGAAAGATTTTTTCATCTTACTCATTTTAAGTTTGAAGTAAAACTCCATTCATATTTCCTCCAAAGATAAATACTGACTCCTCTTGTTAGAACCCCAAGTGCAACCAATACCCCAACAATGAACTTTATTTGAGAAATTAATAGATAGATTGGCTGAGGGTTTTGCAACATCAAAAGAGCAATTGTCAGCCCTAAGGCGATACCAATTAGCAAGGTTGGCCAGAAAGAAAAGCTGATTAAGATCTTTTCTTTCGTTGAGTAATTCCTAATATTTTTCATAATATTGCTCAATTAAGTTAAGAATATAAAATTTTGATTAAATAGAATATAAATTTATAGCTTATAAAGAGAGGTAATTATATAACAAATTCATTAATCTTTACTTATGCTAATTGATAAGAAACCGAACATGAAACTCGAGCAAGTTATTCACAATTATTTGACTTTAAACTTTAAAAATGTTAATTTAGCGGGGTTTTGAGATTAATAATGAAAAAACAGTTATAAATTTTTTGCCAAATAATCTCATTTAGAAGTTTTATGTTGTGTGCAATGTAATTATGAAAAAAATACTTATTTTTTTAGTATTTTGTATATATTTTTCTAACTCAGCTATGGCTATGAGCTCGTTGAATTTATCTTTCGATATTGGCAGTAGTGACTCTAGCAGTAGTGACTCTAGCAGTAGTGACTCTAGCAGTAGTGACTCTAGCAGTAGTGACTCTAGCAGTAGTGACTCTAG
>JABHDX010000074.1 GCA_018672815.1 Gammaproteobacteria bacterium
CGGTTCTTAAGAAATGAAGAAAGTCATCAAAACTTCCTTGCCAATCAAGAGATTCAATGATTTTCATCATCTCCTGTTTTATTCTAGTGACTTCATTTAAACCTATTTCATGTATTTCATCGGGAGTTAATTCAGTTGTTGTATGAGAATTGGCTAAATGCTCATACCACTCATACCCATTTGGCAGATCATAGAGGCCAAAAGTCTCTCGTGAAGAAGGAAGGTATACAGCCGTAAAATACTGATCTAAATCGATATAAGCAGGAATAATTTTTTCTTTAATGAGATGCCTTGCTTTGTCCTGAATCTCATCTTTATTATTAATTTTATCGGACATGTCTGAAAAAATATTATAGAAAGGACTGTCTATTGGATCTTCATGTATTTGCAATTTAATTTGTCTGGATACTCTTTCCATAAGTATCCTCGGTGCAGTTACTCCTCGTTCTATCCCTAAATTAGCCAGATCTATATGATCATCGATAAGGTTTGGAAGTTTCATTAAACGCGCCAACCAATCTTCATAGTCTTGAGCGCTAGAGAAATCTAAGCTTTCTGCTGTTTCATGCTCTAATTGAATCCCTCCTCTCTGACCAAATACTAGTAAATGAGAATCAAATCGATGAGACTTTACATACTTTTCGTAATTATATAAAAACAGTCGATAATTAAGCTGGGCCTTTTCAGACAAGAACATTGGGTCAATATTCTGAAGTTTCTGAAGAACTTCTTTCTCTTTTTTTTGACTTTTTCTCAATGCTTTTTCAGTGATATCAGGCCAATCTTGATTGGCTGACTTATCTCCCAAATAAGAGGCAAATAAAGGGTCTTCATTCACCCATCTTTGCCATTCTTCATTCACAATTTGATTGAAACTATCTTCTTGATTGAAATTGGAGCTAGCTGTTATACAAAACATTAAAAATACTATTAGAGCATGTCTAATCATACTTATTTCTCTTCTATGGATGGCCAAGCCTTAACCATATAAATTATCATAGTCCAGAGTGTTAGAACGGCAGCTGTAATTAAACATATTTGACCCAAAAGGTAAGTGGGTAAAATAAATATTGATTCTTGAAACAGCATAAATGCTAGGCCAAACATTTGTAAAGCGGTTTTAAGCTTAGCAAAGCCAATAACTGATAATTGATGTCGCTTACCTATTTCTGCCATCCATTCCCGAAGAGCAGAAATAGTAATTTCTCGTCCAATAATAATCATTGCTATTACTGTATTAATTAAACTAGGATCATTTTGCACAATTAGAATAAGTGAGACACAAACTATCAACTTGTCTGCAACTGGGTCAAGAAAAGTTCCTAATTTTGAAATTTGATTGTATTCTCTAGCTACCCATCCATCTAACCAATCCGTTATTGCTGCTACAATAAATATAAATGATGCTAGAGGTCTTGAATTTTCTAGTGACGAAAAGAAAATTACAACAATTAAAGGAATACAAGCAATTCTTATTAAGGTCAGTATATTGGCAAAAGTAATCTTCTTTGACATCACGTTATATATTTCTCTAGGTACTTAATGATTTATAAACTCTTAATGCTAACTCTTTATTGATTCCTTTTACAGTCATCAAATCTTCAACCGATGCCCTTCTAATTTCTTGCAGACCACCAAACTGTTGTATCAGGTTCTTTTTCTTTAGTGGTCCTATTCCTGTTATGGATTCTAAATTAGATTTCAATAATGTTTTTCTTTTTTTTGATCGATGTCCAGTGATTGCGAAACGGTGAGCTTCATCCCTAATTACTTGTAATAAAAACATTGCAGATGAATTATTATCAATGGTTAATGGTGACTTATTATTATTAATAAATATCTTTTCATTGCCATTTTTTCTGATTTCACCCTTGGCAATGCCCAATCTCCTGATGTGTCCGAGTCCAAGTTCTTCAAGGGCATTCGAAGCACTACTGAGTTGTCCTTTGCCTCCATCAATTACAATAAGATCGGGAAGTGTTTTATTTTCTTCTACTAGTCTTGAATAATGCCTAGTTAAGGCTTGATAGATAGCAGCATAATCATCTCCTGGTTTTATTCCAGTGATATTAAAACGACGGTAGTTCTTTTTATTAAGTCCTTCAATGTTAAAAGATACGCATGAAGCCATGCACTTTTCACCCATAGTATGGCTTACATCAAAACATTCAATGTTGGTCAAAGGATCGTTCATTCCCAAGACAGTTGATAATTGGGTTAACTGAGTTTGATTATTGACTTTGGACAGTAATTTCATTGCTAAAGACTCCTTAGAATTAATCTTAGCCATTTCCATCCATTTTTTTCTTTGCAATCTATAATTGTTTCTTATAGCTATTTTCATACCTTTTACAGAAGATATTGTTTTTTCTATTAGTTTTGTATTTGTTAGTTTTCGATCAATCAGTATCTCCTTGGGTGGTTCATGTAATAAATAATACTGGGTTAAAAAAGATTCCAGTACTTCAGATTTATCAGCGAATTCTGTTTTAACCGGGAAGAATGTTCGACTCCCTAATATCTTTCCTGCCCTTATAAATAATACTGCTATAGTAAACATATCGGATTCATTAGATAATGAAATTGCATCTAGGTTTACAGGTTTTCCACCATCAGCATACTGATGTGCTTGTATGACTTTTAAAGAACTTATTTGGTCTCTATAGACTAATGCTTTTTCATAATCCTGGAGTAATGAAGCCTGATCCATTTTTTCAATCAGTTGATTTATAATGTTTTGATTATTGCCTTTAAGATACTCAATCGCCTGCATTACACTAAAAGAGTAATCCTCTTCATTGATTAGACCCACACAGGGAGCAGAACATCTTTTAATCTGATGTTGCAAACATGGTCTAGATCGATTTCTAAAAAAAGACTGATTGCAATTACGAAGTTGAAATATTTTTTGCAATTGGCTAATCGTGCTCCTAACAGCATTAACATTCGGAAAAGGCCCAAAATAGTTTGCTTTGGAATAATTCTTCTTGCCACGATGGAATGCAACTTTAGGGAATTTTTGAGCAATCGAGACCTCTATAAACGGATAGCTTTTGCCATCCTTCAAAAGTACATTAAATTTAGGTTTGTGTTGTTTGATCAAACTATTTTCAAGGATTAATGCCTCTCTTTCAGTTTGAGTAATAGTGAATTCAATCTTATGAATTTTTTCTAGTATAGCCTTGGTTTTAGGAACGATTCTAGCATGGGCAAAATAACTGCTTACTCTGCTTTTTAAATTCTTAGCTTTTCCGACATAGATAACTACATTATTTGAATTAAGCATCATGTAGACACCGGGTTTTGTTGTTAGACGATTAGCAAATTTTTTGAGTGATTTCAATCGCTCTTCTTGTATCCGATTCATAATCTATTTTTTCTGCTTAACCTTATTCCAAAGGTGATTCATCTCATCGTATGATAGCTGACTGAATTGTTTTTTTTCTTGCTCTAGTTCATGCTCCATTAACTTAAATCTTTTTTCAAACTTATTGGTTGCCTTTCTCAAAGCCGTCTCTGGATTCTTTGATAGATGTCTTGAAAGACTCACGATGGTAAATAATAAGTCGCCCATTTCTTCCTCTATAGCTGACTCATTCTTTGAATTTATTGCCTCAATAAGTTCTGAAAGCTCTTCTCTAATTTTACCCAAAACACCATTACTATCATTCCAATCAAATCCTACTGATCGAGCTCTTTTTCCAATTTTAAAAGCAGTATTTAAAGCTGTTTGATTTTTCCCTATCCCATCGAGTACACTTTTATGATCACCTTCTGTTTTAATTTCTTCTAGCTTCTTTTTTTCCCATTGATCGGTTTGTTCTCTGGCATTGTCTATTTTCTCATCACCAAATACATGTGGATGTCTTGAAATTAACTTGGTTGAAATTGACTCTACAATATCATCCAAATTAAAAAGATTTTTTTCGTTAGCGATTTCAGAATGAAATACTACTTGGAAGAGCAAATCACCCAATTCATTTTTTAACTGATCGTAGTTTTTTTCTTCAATAGCTTCGACAACCTCATATGCTTCTTCTATAGAGCAATAGGCTATCGAGTCAAATGTTTGCTCAATATCCCAAGGACAACCTGTCAAAGGATCTCTGAGTTGTTGTGTAATTTTTTTCAACTTTTCCAAATTTTTCTCCACTTATTAGATTAAGTTTTTACAGAACTTCCTAATAATTTGAGCTGTCAGACCCCAAATATAATGTTCTTGATAGTTGTAGCTGTAGACTGGCCATCTATTTTCATCAAACACTCTATACTCATGAGATAGATTATTCTGATCTAAGAAAAAATCCAATGGCACTTTGAAAATTTCTTCAACTTCATAGGGATTAATATTTGGTGAAAATTGTGGATCTATTTTTGCTATTAAAGGTGTAACAATAAAACCAGTTCCCAAACTAATTTGTGGATCAATAAATCCTAGTATCTCAGCATGCTCCAACTGAAGTCCAATCTCTTCTTTGGATTCTCTCAGAGCTGTATCAATAATATTTTTATCTTGGGAATGATCAAATGAACCGCCAGGTAAACTTATTTCTCCCGAATGATTCTTCAGTCTCATTGTTCTTTTTGTTAAATATAGATCAGGATTATTTTCTCCATTATCTTGTAAACCAAAAAGAACTCCTGCATGTCTTAACTTCGTTTTATTTACATAATTATCAACGATTTCTTTTGGCAATCTATCGATAACTTTTTGAGTTGGATCATCATAAGGATGAGTATCCTCAAATATCTGTTTTATATTATTAAGCATAAAAAAGAATGCTTAGTAAGCTATGAATTATTTGTTAACTTAAGTGGATCTAGCAACACTGTTAATTCAGACTCATCTAAATCAGTCATTTCAACAGCAACATCAATAATTGTTCTTTTTTCCTGGTATGCTTTTTTGACTATTTTAGATCCCAATTCATAGCCAATAGTTGAATTCAATGCCGTTGCAAGAATAGGATTTTTACTAAGAACTGATTCAATAGCCTCATCATTGACTGAAAAATCTTTAATGGCTTTGTCGGCAAGAGCAATGCAAGAATTACTTAAAAGTGAAATAGACTGGATGATGTTAAAACCTATCAATGGCAACATAACATTTAATTGGAAGTTTCCTGATTGTGCAGCGAATGCAATTGTTGTATCGTTTCCCATCACTTGTGCAGCAACCATGGTCACTGATTCAGGAATTACAGGGTTGACCTTTCCTGGCATAATGCTACTTCCTGGCTGTAGTGCTGGAAGTTTAATTTCTCCCAAACCCGCCAAAGGTCCACTATTCATCCATCTAAGATCATTCGATATTTTCGTTAAAATGACAGCTAAGGTTCTTGTTTTAGAAGACAGGTTCAATGATGTATCTTGAGAACTCATAGCTCTAAATGAATCACTATTAGGTGCAAAGTTCATGCCTGTTTTCTGATTAAGGATATGAGTTGCTCTTGAGGCCATTTCAGAGTGTGCATTCACTCCAGTGCCAACAGCTGTGCCACCTAGTGCAAGTTTTTGAATATGAGGCAATAGTTCTATCAATTGATCTTTTATATCTTTTATTTGACTGGCCCAAGCATTCAGCTCTTGTCCAAATGTTAGAGGCATAGCATCCATCAAATGTGTTCTTCCAGTTTTAACCACTAACGATAAACTTTCTGCTTTATCTTCTATAACTTTTTGTAAATGTTCTAAAGATTTCAGTAAATGATCATTGATCATCAAAGCTGCTGAAACACTTATTGCTGAGGGTATAACATCATTACTACTTTGGCCTAGATTTACATCATCATTGGGATGAATGTTAAGCTCATCTGTAGAACTTAAATTTGCAATCACCTCATTCATATTCATATTCGTACTGGTTCCGGATCCTGTTTGAAAAACATCAACGGGAAACTCATTAGAATATTCACCACCTGCAATTTTTGATGCAACCTCACCTATAGCTTTTGCTTTTTCTTTGGAGATTAAATCTAATTCGGCATTAGCGGAAGATATAGCCCACTTAAGTAATGCTAGAGAACGAATAAATCCAGAAGGCATTTTAATATGACTGATCTGGAAATTTTCAACAGCTCTTTGTGTTTGTGGGCCCCAGTGACACTCTTTAGGGACTTTAAGCTCACCCATACTGTCTTTTTCTATTCTATAATCTTTTTCTGACACATCATTCTCCGTTTATAATATATATGATAATACATAGAGAATAGCAGTCACAAAAGAAACTTTCGTGTATCATTCACTTTTGAAAGATGAGGTAGTTGCGATGAAAAAAAATCAACTGCAAGCAATATCGCCTATCGATGGTAGATATTCGGAAAAATGCGATCATTTAAGAGGGATTTTTAGTGAAGCCTCTCTTATGCACTATAGGGTAAAAACTGAGATCAAATGGCTACAATACTTAGCTAATAATGATCAACTAGAAGAAATAGCTCCTCTATCTTCAGAACTCCATAATCTCCTAGAGAACCTTGATAAGAATTTCAATATCGAGGATGCACTAGAAATTAAAGAAATTGAAAACACAATCAATCATGATGTCAAATCTATCGAATATTTTTTGCAAGCCCACATAAAAAAAACCAAGGGTGGCGCAGAGTATCTTCCTTTTATTCATTTTGGATGTACCTCTGAAGACATTAATAATATCTCCTATGCACTGATGATAAAAGAAGCAGTAAAAATAGAAAGAAAATCCTATGTTGAATTGGTGCAGGTACTGAGATCTCAAGCACATGAGTGGTCTGAATGCTCAATGCTATCAAGAACTCATGGACAATCAGCGTCACCAACAACCATGGGTAAGGAGTTTGCTAATGTTGTTTTTAGACTTGAATCTCAGATAAATGCTTTAGATAAAATTGAATACAGAGCAAAAATGAATGGAGCTGTTGGAAATTTTAATGCTCATCAAATTGCCTATCCTGATATTGACTGGGTAAAACTGTCTGATAATTTTATAAAGTCTCTAGGGTTGACAAATAATCCATACACCACACAAATAGAACCGCATGATTGGATGGCTGAAACCTTCCATTCATTTGTAAGGATAAATAATATTCTTTTGGATCTTAGTAAAGACATTTGGCTCTATATTTCTATGGGATATTTTAAACAAATTAAAAAAGACGAAGAAGTTGGATCGTCAACAATGCCCCATAAAGTGAATCCAATTGATTTTGAAAATGCTGAGGGCAATATTGGCCTAGCTAATACATTATTTTCTCACTTAGCATCAAAACTACCGATTTCAAGACTGCAAAGAGATCTAACAGATTCAACCGCATTGAGAAATGTTGGCTCTTGTTTTGCCTATACAGCTATTGCACTGTCTTCTCTTGAAAAAGGTTTGTCTAAAATTAGAATTAATCAAAATAGAATGGATGAAGATTTATCCTTGAATTGGGAAGTTTTAGCAGAAGCTATACAAACAATACTTCGTAGAGAAAGAACAGCAGATGCCTATGAAAGTCTAAAAAAATTATCACGTGGTGAAAAATTAGACCAGGAGAAACTCATCGAATATGTCAAATCACTTGACCTTGATGATAGTGTAAAAAATGAATTGATGAACCTTACTCCAAAACAATACATTGGATTTGCAGCAACACTAGCGAAAAAAATCTAACGTGAATTCTAAGGCTCTGAATATATTTGAAACCTCCTGGGACCAATCATCATTAGAAATTAATCAAATAAGAGAGAAGGTATTCATAGAAGAGCAAAAAGTTCCTAGATCAATTGAAATGGATGGGCATGATAGAGATTGCCATCAATTTCTGGCAACCTACAAAAAACTTAATATAGGAACCGCCCGATTAAGAAAATATGGGAAAATTGAAAGAGTTTCAGTGATAAAAGAATTCAGAAGCCTAGGCATAGGTTCAAAAATAATGGAGATTATTATCAACAAGGCTAGAACTCTTGATACAAATGAAATATATCTCCACAGCCAAGAAGATTCCATACGATTTTATGAAAATATAGGTTTTAAGACTGTAGGTAATTATTTTTTTGAAGCTGAAATTAAACATATAAAAATGATTTATAAACAAACCTAGGTTATGAAAGATAAAGAATTAGTTATGGTTGGTATGTCTGGAGGAGTTGACTCAGCCGTTAGTGCAGCATTACTTCTGGAAAATGATTATAGAGTAGAAGGTTTGCATATGACTAATTGGAATGATGAAGAACCATATTGTACAGCATCTCAAGATCTTCAAGATGCTAGAAATGCTTGTAAAGAATTAAACATAACAATGCATCATGTGAATTTCTCAAAAGAATATAAAGAAAAAGTTTTCCAAGATGCACTAAAAGAATTAAATGAAGGTTTGACACCCAATCCAGATGTTTTATGTAATAAAGAGATAAAATTTGAAGATTTTGCAAAGTATGCTTGGCGATTAGGCGCAGATAAAATTGCTACAGGCCATTATGCACGTACTATAGAAAAAAAAGGCCTGACATATCTTCTTAAAGGTATTGATAACAATAAAGATCAAAGTTATTTTCTTCATGCAATCAATCCAGATATTCTACAATCAGTTATTTTTCCTCTTGGTGAATTAAACAAAGAACAAGTGAGGAGTTATGCATTTAAAAAAGGATTACCAAATCATAATAAACCTGATAGTACTGGAATTTGTTTCATAGGAGAGAGGCCTTTTAAAGACTTTATTAAAACATTTCTTCCCCCTAAACCTGGATGTATTGTTAATGAAAATGGAAAGGAAATGGGCACCCATGAGGGATTGATGTATTTTACAATAGGACAAAGAAAAGACCTTGGTATAGGAGGTATAAAGAATTTATCGGGTGAACCTTGGTATGTTGCTGAAAAAAGACAAGATTCAAATGAGTTAATGGTCGTACAAGGAAGAGACCATCCTAAATTATGGACAAATACATTATTTGCTAACTCTATGCATTGGTTAAATCCGGAAATGAAAAAACATTTACAAAAAGAAACTACTTTAGAATGCCAAGCAAAAACACGATATAGGCAAAAAGATGCTCATTGCATTATAAAAAAATATCAAGATGGACTAGAAATTAGATTTAAAGATTCACAATGGGCCATTACTTATGGTCAGTATCTAGTACTTTATCAAAAAGATTATTGCTTGGGTGGTGCAAAAATAATGCCTTTCCCAAAATAAAACCACTAAAGACAAATTTAACTTAATCAGATACAATCGTGCAGCAATAATTTACTAAAAAGGTAAGAATAAGAAATGTCACAAACAATGATCATCAATGGGTTGGAATATAATTACTTTGACTTGAAAGCTTTGGATGCATCAAAAGTTAATCGAATGCCCTACTCTCATAAGATTCTTCTTGAAAATGCTCTTAGACATGCAGAGCTGAATGATAATAATGATGTTGAAACTATACTCAATTGGGACCCAAATTCTAATTCTTCTGATGAAATATCGTTTACTCCCAGTCGAGTAATTCTTCAAGACTTCACAGGTGTTCCTGCTGTTGTTGATCTTGCTGCAATGCGAAATGCAGTGGATGAAATGGGTGGGGATGCAAGTGAAATTAATCCATTGTCTCCAGCAGAATTAGTAATAGATCACTCGGTTCAAGTAGATCACTATGGTGCAAAAGATTCATTAGCTAAAAATAATCAAGTTGAATTTGAAAGAAATCAAGAACGATATCAATTCTTAAGATGGGGGCAAGAATCGTTTAATAATTTTGAAGTGGTGCCACCAAATACTGGTATTGTTCATCAAGTGAATCTGGAGTATCTAGGACGTGTCATTTTTTCTAAAGAGGGTAATAATAAATTAATGGCTTTCCCAGATACTGTTGTCGGCACTGATTCACATACAACTATGATCAATGGTATTGGCTGTTTAGGTTGGGGCGTGGGAGGTATTGAGGCTGAAGCTGCTATGCTGGGTCAACCTATAAGTATGCTATTACCAGATGTCATTGGTATCCGTGTCAGTGGAACTCTAAAAGAGGGAGTCACAGCAACAGACTTAGTTCTAACCGTGACAGAAATAATGAGAAACCATGGTGTCGTCGGAAAATTTGTTGAATTCTTTGGAAATGGTTTAAATAATCTACCAGTTTCAGATCGTGCAACATTAAGTAATATGGCGCCAGAATTTGGAAGCACTTGTGCTATTTTTCCAATTGATAAGGAAACCATTCGTTATCTAAGATTAACTGGTAGAAATGAAAACCAAGTACAGTTGGTTGAGTCATATTCGAAAGCTCAAGGTCTTTGGAGAGAGGATCATGAACAAGAAGCAA
The DNA here is from genome assembly GCA_018672815.1 of Gammaproteobacteria bacterium. Next base: position 10,282 of record JABHDX010000074.1, read on the forward strand.
ATTACACTGATGTTATAGATTTAAATCTGGAAAATATAGAGCCTTGCCTTTCAGGACCTAAGAGACCACAAGATAGAATAAAATTATCTGATATCCCTACGGTAGTAGCAAAACAAATAGGCGATAAAGAGATAAATACTAACGAGTTATCGAATGGATCAGTATTGATTGCTGCAATAACCAGTTGCACGAATACATCAAACCCAGCGGTAATGATTGGTGCTGGATTATTAGCAAAAAATGCTCTTAAACTAGGACTTCAATCTAAACCTTGGGTAAAAACGAGCCTAGCTCCAGGGTCAAAAGTTGTAACGAAATATTTAGAAGAAACAAAACTACTTCAAGAATTAGAAGGATTAGGTTTCAATATTGTTGGTTATGGTTGTACGACATGCATTGGTAATTCAGGACCACTTAATCCTGATATCTCTGAAGCTATTATTTCAAAAAATCTCAATGCCTCCTCGGTATTATCTGGAAATAGAAATTTTGAAGGAAGAATTCATCCTCTTGTAAAACAGAACTTTCTAGCTTCACCACCCTTGGTGGTAGCTTATGCATTGGCTGGAACTATGATGATTAACTTTGAAAGTGAACCCTTGGGTGTATCTGATCAAGGAGAAGATGTCTTCTTAAGAGACTTATGGCCATCACAACATGAGATTCAAGAATTAATTGAAGAAACCATTAATCCTGCAATGTTTAACCAAGCATATACCGAATCACTAAAAGGCGATGAAGCTTGGCAAACATTATCGATACCCAGTGGTGAAATATATGAATGGGAAAGTGATTCTACTTATATAAAGAAACCTCCTTACTTCGATGGAATGGTTATGGATATCGCACCAATTAAAAATATTTCAGATGCTAGAGTCTTAGCTTTACTTGGTGATTCAGTGACAACGGATCATATCTCACCCGCTGGAAATATAGATATAGCCTCCCCTGCTGGAAAATACTTATTGAGTAAAGGAATAGAAAAACAATATTTTAACTCTTATGGTTCTAGAAGAGGAAACCATGAAGTGATGATGAGAGGTACTTTTGCCAATATTAGACTGAGAAATAAACTTGCTCCAGAAACTGAAGGTGGTTGGACAAAATTGTCAAAAGAAGATGATCCAATCTCCATCTTTGATGCAGCAGATAAATATAAAAGTGATGGCACTGACTTAATAGTCATTGCTGGCAAAGAATATGGAACAGGTTCATCCAGAGACTGGGCGGCTAAAGGCACTGGACTTTTAGGTGTTAAAGCTGTCATTGCTGAATCTTATGAAAGAATCCATAGGTCTAATTTAATTGGGATGGGCATTCTTCCTCTTGAGTTTATGAATGGGGAGAATGCTGAAACACACGGTATAGAGGGCTTTGAATCTTTCACAATAACTAATCTCTCTCTAGGATCTGATCAAGTTAATGTAGCGAAAACCTCTAACACTACTAGTGAAGAGTTCACTGTAAAAGTTAGAATAGATACGCCAAAAGAATGGGAATATTACCAAAATGGTGGAATTCTACATTACGTTATCAGAAAGATTGTAGCCTAAATTGATCTATTATAAATAATAAAA
>JABHDX010000075.1 GCA_018672815.1 Gammaproteobacteria bacterium
CCCCTTTATCCTTTCTTGTTGGGAATAGTTTTAATTTTTTCTTCTAAAACATTTTTTAACCTAGCCCTTTTAAATAGCTTGGGACAATTTGTTATTTTTACACTAGTTGTTTGCATACCAATTTGGCGAACTGGGCGTATGAGCTATGTAGATATTGGCTGGCCTTGGGGTTTAGTCTGGCTTGGTGTTATCAACTTATTCTACAGTGAGGGTTATTGGTTACGTTCTTTTTTTGTTAGTGGAGCAATAATATTAGTTGGGCTTCGTATGGGGTTGTTTGCCCTTAATATGTGGCGATTGGGTCTCTTGAAAAAAGAATTGCCTAGGTACCAATATCAACGAATTATATGGAAAAAAAGAGGTAAAACGAATACCTCTCTAGCCTTACAGATAGATGCTATTTCTCAAGGTTTAGCGAATGCATCATTTTTAGCGTTACCAATCTTTATTATAGGATCAAATAATAATCAAGAATTTGCAATATTAGAAATAGCAGGTTTTATAATTTGGTTTCTAGCATTAGTGATGGAATCTATTGCTGATTATCAGAAAATTCACTTTCTCAGAAAAATGAAACGTGCAGGAAATCACCTTCAGGTTTGTAATGTTGGTTTATGGAAATACTCTAGACATCCTAATTATTTTTCTGAATGGATGGTATGGAATGGATTAATTATTGCTGCCATTCCATCTTGGTTAGCACTACAAGGGTCTGAATTGTGGCTATTATTAGGATTAAGCCTTTTATATGCTTCTAAAGCAATGTATACAACATTAGTTTATATAACTGGAGCTGTGCCATCAGAATACTATTCACTTAAAAAAAGACCTGGTTATCAATTATACCAACAACAAACGAACCGTTTCTTTCCTGGCCCAAGTAGAGAGTCCTGATTAATTATTTAAAAATAATAGTATAAGTTGATGAATTTAAAAAAAAGATTATCAATACAGTTATTAGTAATATTTAGTTTAGTTTTTTTACTTCCTTTTTCAGTTATAGGAGTTAATCATAATTCAGAAGGAGAGTTCAAAATGAGGGATGATGTTTATAAAATATTGACAATTGATCAATGGGAAAATGCGTCGAAAACTGGTTTTATTGTCACAGAACTTGATGAAACAGATGGGTTTATCCATCTTTCAACTTCTGGTCAGCTTGCTTTAACGCTATCTATTTTCTTCAAAGAGCATGAAAAATTAGTCTTACTTCAGTTGAATCAAGAAGAGATTAAAGATTCACTTGTTTTCGAAAATCCTATTCCAGAAGGAGAAAGAAGTGGTTTATTTCCTCATCTTTATGATGATCTATCAATTAATAAAGTATCAAGAATGTGGCATATTGAAAAAGGAGCATTTATTCTACCTAAAGAAATTCTTTTACAAAGTGAACGTTAAATGAAGTACCCAGCAGTAATAAAAAAAGATTGTATTGACTGGATGTCAGAACAAAAAGAAAACTCAATTGATTGTGTGATCACATCTCCTCCATATAATTTAAATATCAAATATGCGGAATACAAAGATAATCTCTCAAGACAAGAATACTTAGAGTGGCTTGGAAGAATCTCAGATAATATTCAAAGAGTATTAAAAGAGAAAGGACACTTTTTTTTAAACATGGGATCTATTAACTCTGATCCTTATATAGCTATGGATGTGTGCCAAGTCTTTAGGGAGAATTTCTTTTTACAAAATAATTTTACTTGGGTTAAGCATATTGCTGTTCATGATACTGGCTATGGTCAATACAAACCAATAACTTCGAAGAGGTACGTAAGCAATACCACAGAAAGCATATTTCATTTTACTAAAGATGGAAATGCTGAGGTGGATAGACTTGCTATCGGACAAAGAAATAAGACGCATGATAAGTACCCAGAACTTTATAGTGAGGGTAGGCATATAGCTGTTGCTAGAAGAAAAATATCTAAAAGGCTTGGTTTTAAAAATTACAAATTATTTATGTCAGGATCAGATAATGATGAAAAAGAAGATTTTGAAACACTTTTGAATGAGGAGCTTAAGAAAAATCCTTACGACCCAAATAAACCAAAGTGCATTGGCAATGCCTGGTTCATACCCTATACACCTACCAGCAAACTCTCAAAAAATATAGGAGCTCAAGCCGATCATAATTTTAGAAAAGTGAGTAGAGGTAATCATCCTGCAACTTTTCCCTTGATGCTACCTATCCAATGCATTAAATTTAGCGGCATCAAAAAAGGAAGTATAGTTTATGATCCTTTTGTTGGAACAGGCACAACTGTTTTAGCGGCAACTATTTCAAAGATGAAAGGTATAGGCACTGATATTGACAAAAACTATATAGAATTTTCAAAAAAAAGGTTATTGACTGAGGCTAAGCACAACTCATCAGTTCTATCCTCTCATAGTTTATTCTGTTCCACTAATAGAGGTTTGTTTACTATTTAATTTCGGATGAGTGATGCACTTTAATCTTCAACTCATCATTGATGTTTACCAATATAAAAGTAAAAGCAATTCTAGTTTTAGTTTCTGAATGTTTAGGTTTTAAATTAAGGCACCCCATCACGGCACAAAGATTATCTTCAATTATATAGTTAACTTCCGAAG
>JABHDX010000076.1 GCA_018672815.1 Gammaproteobacteria bacterium
AGCTTAAAGCAGATTAAAAAAGCAAAAAACTTAGCCATAGAAATAAAAAAAGAGCGGGCTCTCACCCGCTCTTTGGATTCATCCAGCGATTCTTAATTAAAGGCTTTGATCGTATCGGAAATAAACGACTCTTCCTCTTGAGTCATAGAGGCTGAAGTCCCAAGGCTCAAATCCATAAACATCTCCATTGATCTCAGGATCCTCATTGCTTAGGTTTACAGCACCCACTGTTAATGATGCATTCCAAGGGAGTTGATAACCTACTTGTAGCCCCATTTCAAAGTGGCTTCCAATATTATATTTTGTACCTGCGATCTCTTGTTCTTGGGCTGACATATAATACCCTGTTAAGGCAGCTGACCAATCGCCTTTACCCCAATATAGATGTGGATTCATTCTCAAATCAGGCAATCCTAATTCTCCTTGATACTCTATTTTTGGACTATCGGAAAAGCGTTGAGAAATATATTTAGTGTATTTCGCTGCATTCAGACCTATATCAAATCGTCCCATATTATCAGTCTCAATGATATAGGACACATCAAAGTCAATACCTTCAGCTTCTACACCTTCAAAGTTATTTCTTTCAATAGTACAGTAATCAAGTGTTCCATTGGCTTTTCTTACGCAATCATTAGGTTGCCCTGCTGCTTCAGCATTAAGCTCTCTTTGCAGAGTATTGGTTGAAATCAGATTGGTAAAATCTGTATGCCAAAATCCTACTTGAATTGTTAATGTTGGCAAAGGGGACATAACAACACCAAATGTGTAACTTGTCGAGTACTCTGGTTTTAAGTTTTTATTACCTGTATTGATGATTCGATACTGTCTTGAACTACAGGTGACAATACCTGCTTGACACCCCTTAACATCAATTGCATAAGGAAAGCTTTCTGATGCATTACCATACAAGTCATTGTAAGCAGCAGCACGAAATCCTTCACTATAGGTTCCTCGAAGCATAATCCAGTCGATAGGTTTGTATGCAAATGTGATCTGAGGTGAGAAATTACTACCAGCTGAATCACTGTAAGAGTCATTTCGGCCTGCTAGGTTTACATTTAATTTTTCAGTGAAAGGCAATCCTATTTCGAAGAATGCACTTTTTCTACTTCGATCTGCTTTGATGTTATCTCCACCAGCTGTTCCTGCAATAAGCAGTGCTTTTGATGCAGCATCATTTACTTGCTCAAAATAAGTTTGAGTATAATCCGCACCCATAGCAACACCTACAGGTCCACCAGCTAATTCACCCACATCGAAACTCATTAAGAAATCAGCAGTTTGAGATTTGATTTCTGCTGTATAGATCTTTGTGTGATTGGCTTTTTTCATTAACGGTACAAGCTCATCAAATGTAGTGCCATGAACACCAAAAATATCAAGCTCACCCGCATCAATCATGCCTTGTAGAATGGTTTTATTAACAAGATTCATAGTAATATTATTAATTTTATTATTCATAACTTGAAAATTAACTTCCCAATTGGCTCCACCTAAGATATCGAAGATACCTTCAAAACCAAGTCTTAAATCTTGTATATTTTCAGTGATATGATTATCTCTAGTACCATTTGGAACCGATCGAATAAAAACATCAACTTCTTTACAGTCTATAGCACTACAGTTATATCCCATACCTATGAGTGGATGATTGGGATTGTCTGCTTGCATTGTTGGAGCGGGGCTTACCGGTGTTCCAGCAAATCGCGACATACCTTCATTTTGTGAAATCATAAGTACTGTGTTCATTGTCACATCAGGACTCAGGTCATAAGACGATTTCATCAGCATAGAGTTTCTCTCAGCTGATGGTATGGAAATGATATCTCTTGCAAAATCATATCCACACAAAGTCATAGCATCATATGCTGGCCCATAACCTGCACCTGCAAAAGGGTACCATTTATAAGAATTGGGATAGTCTGAACTCGAGTTTGTTCCATCATCCGCATTAGATCCTACAGGCACATCTGGGCATCGAGAATCTGCTACATAACCAAAATAATCAGACCAAAAACTACCAGGAAAACCATAGGATGAAAACCCTTCATAATCATAAGCTGAGTCAGCATAATCTATATCTCTGTAGTATTGTGGTTTTCTATCATAATGTTGAATGGTATAGAATGTATTACCTTTAGAATTAGAGGTTCCGCCAGTGATACTAGCACTATTATATTCAGATCCTTTTTGATTAGGTTTACCTTGTGATACGGAGATATCCATTCCATCATAATCTTTTCGTGTAATAATATTAATTACTCCAGCAATGGCATCGGAGCCATAAATTGCTGATGCACCATCTCTTAAGATATCCACTCTTTCAATAATTGAGGTTGGTATTTGATTTAAGTTCGATGCAGCACCACCAGAGCCACCTGTGGAGGATACTCTTCTGCCATCCAAAAGAAGTAATGTTCTGGCCGAACCTAATCCTCTTAGTGAAATTTCATTAACAACGGCTTGCCCATTAGCATAACCAGAAGTCTCTTTGAATGAACCAAATGAATTGTAAGGCGTTGATTGAAGTACTTCTGCTACAGTAGCAAAGCCAGACAAAGCAATTTGTTCACGTGTGATCACTGTTACTGGTTGAGCAGTTTCAATATCTGTTTGTTTTAAACGAGAACCAGTGACCTCTATTTTACCGAGTTCAGCTGCATCTTCATCTTCTTCTTGTGACATTACAGGAGTGACAAAAATAACTGCTGTAATACTTAAAGCAACAAAAAACCCTGTTACTTTTTCTAAAAGGTTAACCTTCATTGATAGATCCTCATATTTATTAATACATTGCATGACTGAATAAGTGCTTATCAGCTATTGATAAATACATTATTCATTTTCTGCTATTCTGACATTCTCATTTATATCAATGATATAAGCAAGGCAAAATTTACCTACATTCATTGAAAAGTAGAAAATATTACCTTTATTTACAGAGAATAGAGCTTATTTGTTGTAATTATACAACTTTATTATATACACAAATGATCAAATGAAGGTTAACAAGAGGTCAATGATAATTATTGAACTCATTGACACTGGCTGTATGATGAACTATCAATTAAGGGTTTATCAGAATGAAATATTCTTCTAGAAATTTATATGCATTATCTTTAGTGTTCCTATTTTCAGTTTTCACTAACACTGGATTGGCTGAATCATTAAGCGAACAATTGGATGAGTGTAAAATAATTAAAGTATCACTCATTCGCCTCCAATGTTATGACCGTATCTCCAATCAAACCAATAAGAAAACTGCAGTCAAGACGAAGAAAAGATTATTTAATTTAGGAAGATCTCAAAAGAAAGAAAGCCAAGTTGAGAATACGAATCCAGTAAAAGAACCAAATGACATAGAACCAGATGATAAACAAAATGATCCAAGCCTAGAAGAGGGCTTTGGTCAACCCAAGGATTTGAATGAACCAGATGAAATCAACACTAATATCAAAGGGGTATTTAATGGATGGTCAGGAAAGACTGAGTTTGTCCTACAAAATGGACAAGTTTGGAAACAGTCAAGCAATGGAATGCTCACTGCAAAACTGGATAATCCTAAAGTGAGAATTCGCAAAGGAATGCTGGGCTCATACATTCTTACTGTAGAGGGATTTAATTCAAGTATTAAAGTAAAACGTATTCAATAATAGACTGTATGTCCTACCTCATACTGATAGTTATAGTTTTAATTATTATCATTGGCCCATCTTTATGGGTCACTCGAACGATAAAGAAGTACAGCGAGCCCAACGATAGATACGATTTCTCTGGCGCAACATTTGCTAGAAAATTGCTTGATGCTTTAAATCTCCAGGAAGTAGAGGTGGAGTCTACAGAGCTCGGTGATCATTATGACCCGAGTTCAAGAACTGTGCGGCTAACTGCAGATAAAATGGAATCTGGTTCATTGTCAGCTATTACTATTGCTGCTCACGAAGTGGGGCACGCTCATCAACACTCAACAGGATATAATCCTTTTAAGCTTAGAACAATATTGGTTAAAGCAATGGCACCTGCAGAGCGTTTTGGAGCTTTGATATTAATTGCGGCACCCATTGTCACCTTATTAACTCGCATACCTCAATCGGGTTTAATTATGTTTTTGGGTGGATTTTTAACTCTAGGTATCTCAAGTGTCATTCATTTAGTGACTTTACCGACAGAATGGAATGCTAGCTTTGATCGAGCTTTGCCTATGTTGGAGGAGGGTAATATTTTAAAGGAAGGTGATGAGCCACACGCAAGGGAACTATTGACGGCAGCAGCGATGACTTATGTTGCTGCTTCTCTTATGAGTTTGATTAATATTGCACGATGGTGGGCAATATTGAGAAAAGGCCCTCTATAAAAAAAGGGCGCTATATACATAGCACCCTTTCTTATTATTTGATTTCGAAAAATCTATATCTTAAAAATCAAATTGCATTCCAAGCCTTACTCTTCTCGGAGTTTGGTAATTGGTAGGCAATTGATAGTTAGGATTTGGTGCTCCACCTGATTCGCCGTACTCATTCAAGTCGATTACATTGTTTTGATTCAAGATATTAAACACATCAAGTCTGAAAACAAATCGATCAGAAACACGATAGGTTAATAACGCATCAAGGTTAACAATTGTATCACTTTCAAACGCACTCGCTCTTGGAGTGAGTTTTCCGTCACAATACCATGATGAATCGCCATAATCAGCTGCAAAAACATCCGTAGGATGAGTTCCTATACAACCGAATTTTCTTGGTGATTCCACTCTAAATGCCATACCTGCAGTCAGCTTTTCACTAATTGATTTTGTTCCAAAAACTTTTAGTAAGTGCCTTCTGTGATTTGGCAGATAACCGTATGAACCATCGGTAAGACCTGGTTGGTCGAAATCTTGAGTAATACCAGCATCGTCTTGTCCATTATCAGACTTAACAGTACCTTCATAGTTACCCTTAGTGCTTGACCAAGTATAGGATGCATTTAAACCCCAATCACCATCAAATGGTCGATCAAGGGCAATGACAATCGCTTTATACTTTCTGCTAACCTCAGGATAGTTAAGGTCTGCAGCTGATAAAGTAACATACTTACTTAATTCTGGAAGATATACGTTCATATCTGTTCCAGGATTAGTTAGCACATATTGATGGAAACCAGTCCAATCATCTTCACAACCAGCTATACCATTCGCAGTACAATACGCAAGAACAGCTGCGTCAATCGCAACGTCTTCAATCGTTGAAGCGAGTTCTCTTGAAGTATATGTAATACCAAGATCAAATCCTTCTAGAAAGCCACTCTCAAGAGTTTGAGCAAATCCAAGGATATACTCTTCTTGATACATAGGCTCTAGAGAGGTATCTGTGGTTGATCGAGTATCTGCAACTGAACCGTCACCATACACAGTTGAATTAACCAAAGTTCCAAATACTGGTGTAGCAGAACCATGTTGATCAGCAGTGGTTTCATAGAAATCATGAATATAAGTTTCACCACCGGCCATTCTGATATTGGTGTTGGCAGCAATTGGAAGGTAGTACTCACCGTAGGACGCGAAGATTTTACGATTACCATCACCGTCGATATCATAAGTAACACCTAATCTAATGGCATCTTGGTCTTCCGTAGCTACAAACGTTTCACCGTTAGCATTTTTATTATCATAACTTGAACGTCTGATACCTGCGTTTACCTGCAATTGGTCAGAAACTTGCCAACTGTCTTGTAGGTATAGAACTTCTTGATTGGTCTCAAACGAACCACCATTGATATATGTTCTATGTCTGACATAAGGTTGACCAGCCACACTGTTTCCAGTAAAACTAGCGTATGAAGGAGAGTTGAAGTACATGTAGTACGCACCACCAGAGTTGATAGTGTTATCAACTGCAGTTAACTCTTCTTCTTCAAAACCAAGTCGAATATGATGTTTGCCAACATAGTAGTCGATATCATAACGAATGATTTCTCTTTCATCGTCACCCACACTGATACTAAAGTTTGTCCAATTACCACATGGCAACCAACCAGATCCTGGGTTTTGTGCACTAGATGGATGGAGGTAACAGGCTGGCTCAGCATCATTAGCTCCAGAGGTAGTTCTGTTGTACTCGTTGCTACCGTAAGTCACAGCTGCGGTTAAATTATCCGTAATTAGAAAAGATGCTTTCCCAATATGATTGTCACCACCGATGTTATAAAAACTTGGCCCAATTAAAGAAGTGGCGCCTGTAGCAGCATCATAGGAATAAGTATCTTCAACATTTTTAGCATCATCATTGAAGTAAGTGTATTCAAGGTGAACTCTATCGCCAGCGTAGAAGTCTAATTTACCACCAAAGAATGTTTCATCACTTTTATAAACATATTGCTGGGTAAGACCTGTATCTACATACTCATTATCTTCTGGGCTTACTAAAAGGTAAAAGAACAACATATCTTTGATGATTGGACCGCTAACCCATGCGTTAGTCTCCATCAAATCTCTTTCATCAAGTTGATTTCTAGAAGAATAGGTATCAGGTTTGTCTTCATAAAGACTGTCAGCGTAGTAAGAGACATTAAAACCAAATTCCCAATCATTGCTTCCACTTTTTGTTACAGCGTTTACAACACCACCAGTGGCTTTACCAAACTCAGCTTGATAACCACCAGTTTTAACTTCTACTTGGTCATAGAATTCAAATGGTACTGAAGATGAACCTGTAAAGTTTCTAAAGTTAGTGGTGTTTAAGCCATTAACTATATAAACATTCTCAGCTGGTGAAGAACCACCAATTGAAGCCAGATTACCAAATGCAGAGTCACCACTTTGAGTTCCTGGAGCAAGCAACTGAATAGCAGTAATATTTCTTGCAACAGGTGTAGTATTCATCAACTCATCAACATCCACACTAATTCCAGTGGTTGTAGAGTCAAAATCTTTCACTTGTTGTACACCTGTGACAGTCATTTCTTCCATGTCTCCAGAACTCAATACAAAATTGTATGAAGTGTTTCCTAGATCCACAGTAATGGTGTCACTTAATGTTTGAAAACCACCTGCAGAAACTGTCACATTATATGAACCAATTGCAAGTAGTGGTAAGGTTGCGGAACCATCTGAATCGGAAGAAGCAGATCTGCTTACGCCTGTTGAAGACGAACTAACAGAGATCGAAGCTCCAGAGATGGAATTTCCTGATGCGCTTATAACTTTAGCATTCAAAGTACCACTGGTTCCATCTTCAGCAAAAGCTGATGATCCAATAGTTAGTACAAAGAACGATAAAACAAAGCCTAATAGTTTTGATTTATTCATTTAACTTAATTCCTTTTATAAAAGTTAATTGAAGAGAATTATCCTTCAATAGTGAACATAACGAAAACATTCAAGATCAACTAATTGTTGTATAAAAACAAAAATATCAAATAAACTATTGATATATATATGTAATATTAATAAATATATGAATTTATTTAGTTCTAATTAAGGGTATTTTGTACTTCGAAACTAACGATATTGCCGATATCTATTTTATAGTTTTCAGAGAGTCCCGCATTAATCTCTAGAACCCATTCTGCTTTTTTTACCGATCGTATACTTTTTAAAGATTCGGGTTCGGCATTTCTATGGATTTTGATAATTTTCTTGTTGCTATCAAGGAAGATGATATCAAGGCTAATTACAGTATTTTTCATCCACATAGAAACATCTCTTGGAGGATTGAAGTGAAAGAGCATGCTTTCATTTTCTGGGAGATTTTCTATGTACATTAAACCCTTTCTTTTTTGTTTATAATTTTGAGCAATATAGGCTTTGAATTCGATTTTTTCACCTAGATTGTTTTCAATACTAACTGGAATATGTATCAATTCTTCTAAGTATTTATCTTTAGACTCCACTATTGAGACAAACAGCAATAGAAATAAAGCAGAAGCATAAAGCTGGCTTTTTAATAACTTATAGCGCTCTCTTTTTTTTTCCATAGCTGTATAATTATAGACTCTCATTAATCTCTATTCCTAACATAATATCTATTGTATGAAAAAATATAGCGTTGTAACTTTTGATTTAGATAATACTTTCTGGCCTGTTGAACCATCTATTATTCATGCTGAAAATGAGTTGTATCATTGGCTTAAAGTTCACTATCCTAAACTTACGAATCAGTATTCACAAGAAGACATACAGGTCTTTAGAGAACCTATTTTAGAGCAATATAAAGACATGCTCCATGATCTTACTTTTGTAAGGACTGCACTATTAATACAATTAGCTCAGTCTTCCGGATACCCTGATAGTATGGCTTCTGAAGCTATGGTGGTTTACAGAAAAGCTAGGAATGAAATTAATTATTACCCCGATACAATCCCCGCTATAGAAGAGCTAGAAAAAAAATATATATTAGCAGCCATTACCAATGGTAATGCTGAGTTAGAAAAAATGGATATTGGCCATTTTTTTAAAAAGTCTTTTTATTCTGCAGATATTGGTGTCGCCAAACCACATCCAAAAATTTTCAAATCAGCTATAGATTTTTTTGGAGTGCAACCCAGAGAAATGATCCATATTGGGGATGACCCAATGAATGATGTGATGGGAGCTCAAAAAGCAGGAATGGATACAATTTGGTTAAATCGAAATAATGAAGTTTGGCCAACTGATTTGTCTGAACCTACATATGCCTTGAATAATTTATCCGAAGTAACTGATTTATTGGTATATTAAATTTGAAATATGATCGTATAAATTAATGATGGAAGTTTTAAATAAAAACTCACTGCAAAGTGGTTTAAAGTACAAAGATAATCGTGGTATTGTTGCGATTAAAGATGGCGTTAAAAAAAGCGGTGCTGTCGATCAAGATATCATCTTGAATAAACCTGATTGGTTTAGAGTTCAGTTTCCTCAAGGAGAAAACTTTCATGCACTAAAGAGCCAAGTTAATAGATTAAACCTGAGTACAGTCTGCGAGGAATCCAAGTGTCCTAATATAGGTGAATGCTGGAATCATAAGACAGCTACACTTATGTTAATGGGTAAGATTTGCACGAGAGCTTGCCATTTTTGTTCAGTCGATACTGGTAATCCTAAAGGGTGGCTAGATCCCTATGAACCGATTAATACTGCTAAAACTGTCAAGTTTATGAATTTAGATTATGTGGTTTTAACTTCAGTGGATAGAGATGATCTACAGGATGGAGGAAGCACACATATTGCAAAAACAGTCGAAGAGATAAGGACCCTCCAACCTAAAATTACGATTGAAGTGTTATCGCCTGATTTTAAGGGCGACCTTTTATTCTTGGACACAGTCATAGAGAGCGGACTGGATGTTTTTTCTCATAACATAGAGACGACTGAAAGATTGACTCCTTCTGTTCGTGATCCAAGAGCTGGGTATCGACAAACACTCAAGCTACTGAGTCATGCACATAACAAAAATGTGATTGTTAAATCCGGAATGATGCTAGGTCTGGGAGAAAGTCGTGATGAAGTGATTACTACAATGGAAGATTTACAGGCTTCAGGCGTCAGTATATTGACCATGGGACAGTACTTGAGTCCTACCAAGAATCATATACCCGTAGTTCGTTATGTGACTCCGGAAGAGTTTAAAGAGTTTGAAAAAATTGGAAGATCTATTGGTATTGATGAAGTTGTAGCAGGACCTTTAGTACGTTCCAGTTATCGGGCTGAAAGAGCTTTTTATAATTATCAAAAAAACCAAAACGATGTTAGTTAAAAAAATATTCTTAAAAAAATATACATGGATAATCTTGCTGCTTATTGGAGCAAGAGTAGCAGAACCAGCATTATTGATAAGTGAGCTAGAAATACAGATTGAATCCGAACAGCAATGGGAGCAAATGACCAGTCAATTGCCTATTTCAAGAGATCTATCGAAAAGAACTCTGATTCGATGCGTTGCAAAAAACATTATTAGAACTTTAGATGAGCCATACAAATCTAATGAATGGGAAATTGAATTGTTCGAGAATCCAGGAGTAAATGCATTTGCAATGCCTGGAGGTAAATTAGGTGTTTATACTGGTATTTTTGATGTTGCTGAAAACTCAGATGAAATTGCAACTGTTATTGGCCATGAAATAGCACATGTGACAAATAAACATTCTTATGAAAGAGCTAAGCGAGATATGAGAACTAAAATTGGCACTACTATTGGGGCTGCTGTGGTTGCTGGAAATATAGCAAATCAACCTATTTATACACAAAACGATCTTTATGAAGTCAACAATCAGATGAATGCAATAAACACAATGTCCCAGATGATTTCGACTTATGGCCTGAACTTACCATTCAGTAGGAAGCAAGAAAATGATGCAGATACTTCGGGAATTATGTTTATGGCAAGAGCTGGCTTTAATCCATTATCAAGTTTGAGCTTATGGAAGAAAATGCAAGATCAAGGCAAAAGACCTAATCTGGAATTTGTGTCCTCTCATCCTTCTTCCTCGACTCGAATTAAAGGTTTGTCTAGCCAATTATCCAAAGCATTAGCAGCCTATAATGAGGTAGAAAGAAAACCCAATTGCAGGTATCCAAAATGATTCCTTTGGCCGATGACAATCCAACTCATTCAAAGCCTTATTTAACAATCGCCTTAATTACTCTTTGTTGTCTGCTCTTTATCTGGCAACTCAGTCTTGGTACAGATGGAGGAAAAGCCATTTTTGCTCTGGGTGTTATACCTGCCAGCTTAATTCAAAATACGCCACTACCGACAGAATTAAGATGGGTTAGCCCTCAAATGACATTATTAACTTCTATGTTCTTACATGGTGGCTTTATGCACTTGGCAGGAAATATGCTCTATCTATGGATTTTTGGAGACAATATTGAAGACATCTTAGGTAAGCCAGTTTTCCTGCTTTTTTATTTTATTTGTGGCATTGTAGCAGCTCTGTCGCAAGCTCTTCCTGAACCCAGTTCTACAATCCCAATGATAGGAGCCAGTGGTGCAATTTCTGGTGTTTTAGGTGCCTATGTTGTTTTCTTTCCAAAGAAAAAGATCAAGGTAGCTATTCCTTTTGGATTTTTTCTTCAGATTTTAAGATTGCCAGCTTATGTTGTTTTAATCTTTTGGTTTGTACTGCAATTAATTAATGGTGCTAATGCAGGCTCAGGTGGAGGTATTGCGTTTGGTGCTCATATTGGTGGTTTTGTAGCTGGTTTAGTTTTAGCACCAATACTGGCTGTTGTGACTCGAAAAAGAACTAAACCTCAATAAAATCAATAGGAGTTTAATATGTTGAGCTATATCTCTAAGTCTGTTTATTTTGCAATTCTATTCTTTCAATTTATTTTTCCTACTACTGTGACTGTGGCACAGTCACTCGATGAGATCATTTCAGGGGAGCATCGTTCTGATCAAAATAAAATAAGAAATGAAGCCAGACATCCAAAAGAAACACTGGAATTTTTTGGTCTTGAAAAGACGATGACAGTTGTGGAAGTATGGCCATCTGCTGGATGGTATACCGAAGTCATAGCACCCTATCTCAATGATTCCGGACAGTATATTTCAGCTTCGTTTGATGTGAATACAGACAATGAGTATTTTGGCAAGATGGCAAAGCGATTTCAAAACAAGCTGGATGAATATCCAGATCTTTATGGTAATGTTAAGCACGGAGTACTTGAGGCACCAGATCGAATAGAGATTGCAGAAACTAATTCAGTGGATATGGTATTGACGTTTAGAAATATTCATAATTGGATGGCTCGTGGACAAACTGAGATGATGTTTAAAGGATTCTATAAAGTGCTCAAACCCGGAGGTATTTTAGGTGTGGTAGAGCATCGAGGAAATTCATCAATCACTCAAGATCCAAAAGCAAAATCAGGGTATGTCAATCAGGAATTTGCAATTGCTCTTGCAGAACAATCAGGTTTTATTTTTGAGGAGTCTTCTGAAATTAATGCTAATCCAAAAGATAATAAAGAGCATCGAGAAGGCGTATGGACTCTCGCACCAACATATCGCAATCTAAGCGATGATGAAAAAGCGGATTACAAAAGTATTGGTGAAAGCGATCGTTTTACACTCCGTTTTCGTAAGCCTGAATAAACACAACTATGACATTTCTAAAATCGGCATTATTAAGCATAACTCTCATTTCTTTGGGAGTTTGTGCTGAGAAAGAATCAACTGTGATTATTATTTCTATGGATGGAGTGAGATATGATATTGCAGAAAAAAATGATCTAGAAGCATTCAAAAGAATGGATAAAAGTGGTGTTAGAGCAGAATATTTAAGGCCGGTATATCAGTCCACTACCTATCCAGCACATGTCACTTTGGCAACCGGAGTATATCCCGATAAACATGGCATTATCCATAATTCTTTCTTTGATAAAGTCAAAGGAGATTTTAGTTATGATGCGGATGCTAATTGGCTCGATATTGCTCCAATTTGGGTATTAGCAGAACAGCAAGATATCAGATCTGCAGTCTTCTTTTGGGTGGGATCAGAAACAGATTGGAATGGTGTTGGCGCCAGTTATAGAAAGGCACCTTTTGATGCGAGTATTAAAGAAGAAATCAAAATTAGACAAATATTGGATTGGCTGGATATGGATGATGAGAAAAGGCCAAGACTGATCATGAGTTACTGGGATGGAACGGATGACTTAGCACATCAACAAGGGCCGAGTAGTATTGATATAGATAATCAAATGATGCGTCAAAATAAATTATTAAATTCACTTTTAAGTGAAATTGATGAAAGAAATGCTTGGGATTATGTAACAATTTTCGTAGTTAGTGATCATGGCATGACTGCAGTTAATAATTATATCGATTTAAGGTCTTTGCTACAAAAATCTAGCATTAAAGCTAAGTTATCGGAAGGGCCAGCAGTAGCTCATCTTTTTGTAGAAGATCAGGATATCAATGAGGCATTGAGTTTTTTTAACAATCAAGAACATATCAAAGCATACAAAAAGAAAGATTTACCACATTCATTTCATATGAATCATCCCACAAGAACTGGCGATATTGTGTTAATAACCCAAGCACCTAATATGTTTTCTAGCTTTGGAAAACCAAAAGGAATGCATGGTTATTCACCAGAAATGAGTGATATGCACGCAATTTTTTATGGAATGGGAGCGGGCGTTAAACCACAAGAATTAGGCCCCATTAATCAAGTAGATGTGATGCCTACTGTTGCTAAAATTTTAGGAATTAAGATTGAACAAAGCATAGATGGGAAAGTTTTGGATCTCAATTAACTGCTTAGCTTTAACTCATTACCCATCCATAGATATTATTGCTAGGGGAACCTCCTTCAGCAAGATAGATTTCTTTGATTTTACTCATTCGGTCAGTCAGAATCTGTTGTCTTCTTTCATCAACATCGATTCCATAAAGTTTGGCTGCATTTAGTCCGAGGATTTTAGCTTTATCCTGATCACTAATAGCTGCATAACCAAATTTTTCTTGCATCTCTTTAGGAATTTGAAATCTTCTGAAGGCTTCAATTTGCCATTGTGGTGAACCCCACCAGATAGAATCTGTACCAAATAAAATATGATCTACTCCAAAAGCTTGAATAATCTGGCCTAACAAATGAGCACAAATTTTAGGATGAGTGATGACTGTATGTCCAAATGAAGTACCAAGTTCCATATAGACATTGGTCATATTTGGATTTTCTATTCTGTCTTTGCACAAATCAGATGTATATGGCAGATAGGCTGTCTCATCAAGGTATTCATTTTCTGGAGAGAGGTATTGATTTTCATCTTTAAAAGCAGAATGGTAGACAACAAATTTGATTCCTGGATGATCCAAGGAGGCTTTTTTTATATCTCTGGGATGAGTATGATCAGATTGTCCTGGTTTTAAACGTCTCATAAAAGGAAGCCCTTTATGCACGCAAACAATATTTTTTCCCCATTCTTGAATCTTTTCATAAAATGGATAGATCACTTTTTCATCATCCAACCACCAATTATATTCTCCCGCTGTATTGAATACACCTGGATAGAATTTCCAAGCATCTATATTTAAGTTCAATGCCTGTCTTTCAGCTTCTTGAAGAAAGTTAGGCGTATAAGGGGCAATGGGACCATGACATACCATTCTTTCAGAGCCAGACATTGCATTGACAGTATTTCTTGCCTCAACCATCTCATCAACATTAATGACATCCAATACTTTGGATGCAACTCCACTCAAACAAGCAACCGAAACATCACTATCAAGAAAAACTTCTTTTACATAATTATTAAAATGAAGGTCTCCTTTTTGTGGTTTTTTGCCTTTCAATTCTTCATTGAAGGGCCAAGCCATAACTCTAAAACCTAAGGGCTCTTTTTTGCCTGTTGCTACATGATGAGTCTGGACATCAAACACAAATTCTTTTTTTGGCCATAATTCTTTAATTGCTTCTGGATCAGTCATTTCTGCTGCTTGCACATTAAAGTATTCTCCAAAAACTTGATTCATGGCTACAAAAGCAACAGCCATTCCATTGGTAGTTTTTAGAAAATCTCTTCTCGTTAAGCCTATCTTTTTACTGCATTTTTCAGCAAGACTTTGAATCAAGCTCTCAACTTTTTTTTGTAGTACGGTTTGTGCTCGAGGAACAAACTCTTCATTTGATACTACCTGTGTCGGTATTGGAGATCTGGTATCTTTATCATCATCTTTATGAAATTTTCTGATCCACATACGCTTTGTCCTTGTATTTTCTTGACTCTCTAATAAAAGACTAACGCTAATAATAGGTTATGACAAATCTTCTGTTGATTTTGATTTAATTTTTATCGGCTTGATAAAAAATACATTGATAATTCCTATCAAGGTGACTATGGCAACCAATCCAAAAGCACCAAGATAGCTGCCAGCAGCATCGTCAGCCATGGAAGCTAATAATTGCGTTGCACCTGCAGCTGCTAAACCATCGATCATACTGATAATACCTAGTACTCGGCCTAAATATTTTTTGCCAAAGGTTTCTACTGCAACCAGTTGAATCATGCTAAAACTTCCACCAAAGCCAAGCCCAAAGAAGATAGTGAAGAGACTCAATTGCATAGTATTATTGGTCAAAATCAGTTCATTTCCAGAAATTTCAAATAGCAATAAAGATCCTAAAAAAAGCACACAAGAGCTTATGAAAAGAACAGTCCTTTTAGGCAACCTATCACTTAAAGCTCCAAAGGAGAATTTTCCTATGAAGCTAAACCAGTAGATTATTGAAAATAGAAGAACAGATTGTTGAGCCGTGAACCCAACGTCTAGTTCAAAGAATATCCTAATTTGACTATTCAGCCCCTGAATTGCAAACCATAAACATGCTGAGCCAATACCTAAGCAAAATAAGGCTCTTGAAAAAAGTGCATCTTTAAATTCTGTTTTATCTTTATTTTCTGTTGATTGTAATAATTGACTTTCTGCACTATCAATTGAGGTTTCTTGATGACCATCTGGACGGAGTCCCATTGCTTCTGGTGAGGACCGAATGACTTTATAAACTGGGATAACTGCAAAAATCCAAAAGAATATTGAAAGAAGTCCAAAGCCCCATCTCCAACCCCATTCAGGGTTATTGACTATTGGCGAAATCAGCAAGGGTAAAGTCGCACCACCCAGACTTGAGCTTGCCACAACCATACCAACAACTTTCCCTCGATGTTTGTTAAACCAGTTTGAGACGATAATTACATTTGGTCCTAAGCCTGACATTACAAGTCCAGCAGCCATTAAAATGTGTAGTCGATAGAGCGTCTCAATAGAACTTGCAAAAGGATAAAAGCTATACGTAAGGGCCATTATAATAATGCCGATTCTCATAACAATGGTCACCCCATATCTGTCTATTAAGATACCTGATAGTGGAGACAGGAACGCTGCAAATAAAAGTGTATTGCGAACTGTCAGACTCACTTCTTCACGGCTAAGAGAGAACTCATCGATAAAGGTTGGAAATAGGTTTTGTGGAACAAACAGAGTCATTGAATTAACAAAGAAGTAGACAAGACTGCAGGATATAGCAACATACCATCCATAGAAAAAAGTGTTGTTGTTTTGATGCATATTTTTTCTCTTAAAATGAGTGATCACTAAAACCAATAAATGCGAACACTGTTATAATAGTTCCTATGAAAAATCATTCTATCGCAATAATCAATGCAAATATTGTTAATGAAGGCTCTATCCGTCAAGAGGATATTCTTATATCTAATGGCAGAATCAAAAAAATCACTCCTCATTTGAAACTCGAAGACGGAACGAAAGTCATTGATGCAAATGGTCAATATCTCTTACCTGGACTGATTGATGATCAGGTTCATTTTAGAGAGCCAGGATTGACCCATAAAGGTGGAATTTTGTCAGAGTCAGCAGCAGCTATAGCTGGGGGAGTTACTTCTTTTATGGATATGCCAAATGTTAATCCACCTACTTTGAATAGGGAGTTATTATCGGAAAAGTATGCAATCGCAAAAGATAAGGCTTATGCCAATTATGCTTTTTATTTAGGGGCGAGTAATAATAACTTGGAAGAAATAAAACGACTTGAAAAGAATGATGCATGCGGTGTAAAAGTTTTTATGGGAGCGTCAACTGGTAATCTTTTAGTCGATGATGATGATGCATTGGAATCGATATTTTCAGAGTGCCCTATGCTGATTGCAACACATTGCGAAGACAGCCCTACTATCAATAGAAATTTAGCTGAAGTAAGAAAAAAATATCCCGATGGTAAGATACCAGTTTCTGAACATCCAAATATTAGATCGGTTGAGTCTTGCTATAAATCTTCTTCTAAAGCTGTAGATTTAGCTAGAAGACACAATAGTAAATTACATGTTTTGCACTTAACGACAGAGAAAGAGCTGAGTCTTTTTGAGCCGCTATCAAAAGAAGAAAAAAGAATTACAGCAGAAGTATGCGTGCATCATCTGTATTACGATGATTCATATTATGAAACAATGGGCTCAAAAATTGTTTGTAATCCAGCGGTTAAAACATCCAGAGATCGTTCATCACTAATGCAGGCACTAAATAATAATGTTATCGATGTTATCGCAACGGATCATGCGCCCCATACGATTGATGAAAAAGAAAAACCCTATCCAGACTGTCCTTCCGGATTGCCATTGATTCAGCATTCACTTTTGCTTCTTTTGGATTTCTATCGAGAAGGCCAACTGACATTAGAAACTATTGTAGATAAAACCAGTCACTCGCTAGCTCGTATTTATGGCATTAAGGATCGCGGATTTATTCGGGAAGACTATTGGGCTGATTTAGTTCTAGTTGATTTAAATAAAAACACCACAGTTACGAAAGATAATTTACTGTATGAATGTGCTTGGTCTCCATTTGAAGGAAAAACATTTAACTCTTTGATTAATATGACAATTATTAATGGAGAATTAGTTTATAACCATGGAAAAATTTTGACACAACCGTCTGGTAAGAAAATTGAATTTGAATAATGATTTGAATTATTTCATAGGATTAAAATATCGTTTTTTTTCTTCACAGGATATGTTAATTTTCTTCCTACATAGCTAAATGGTTGTGGAGATAAAGAAACTGAAAGCTTTTAAAGTTAAATTTTCGTATACAGATAACGTTTTATAAATCAAACGTCAGCAAAAAATACACCAATGCAACCAACAAATACTAAAGACCCTCAATATTTCCATAAGGTAGTTGACTGCCAATGGGGATGTCCCGCACATACAGATGTACCAGCATATATAAGACATATTGCCCAGGGTGAATTTACCGAAGCTTACATGATTAATAGAGAGTCAAATGTTTTTCCTGGTATTTTAGGAAGAGTATGTGATCGTCCATGTGAGCCTGCTTGTAGAAGAGTAAGAGTTGAAGAGGAACCAGTAGCAATATGCAGATTAAAAAGAGTTGCAGGCGATCTGAAAGGAGATATTCAGCAATTACTTCCCAATATTCCTAAGAAAAAAAATGGAAAGAAAATAGCCATCGTTGGTGGTGGTTGTGCATCATTAACGGTTGCAAATGATTTATTGCCATTAGGTTATGAAGTCGATATTTTTGAGTCTTTACCAGTGATGGGAGGTTTGATCCGAAGCAATATACCAAAATTTAGACTCCCTCCAGAGGTCATTGATGAAGAATTTAATATTATTGTAGAGCAAGGTGCTAATTTACATCTTAATCATCCCATAGACAGTATGAAAGAATTACTGACTGAATCTTATGATGCTTTCTTCATCGGAACAGGCGCACCAAAAGGAAGAGAACTAGACTTGCCAGGAAGAAAGGATAGCAATCAAATTCATATTGGTATTTCATGGTTGGAATCAGTGGCATTTGAACATATTGATACAGTTGGAAAGAAAGTGCTCATTATTGGGGGCGGTAATACTGCCATGGATTGTTGTAGAACTTCACTAAGATTAGGGGCTGATAATGTTAAGGTTATGTATCGAGGTACACGTGATCGAATGAAGTCATCAGATTGGGAATTGGAGCCCGCACTAGAGGAAGATGTTGATTTAATGCTTAACCATTCTCCCGATGAGTATGTTGTTGAAAATGGAAAATTAGTTGGTATGAGATTCTCAGTTTTGGACTGGTCTAAAGATGAAAAAGGCAAGCTTGTCTCTCAGAAAATTGACGACGTAGTGATTCCTTGTGACACCGTGATACTGGCTATCGGACAGGAAAATTCTTTTCCATGGGTTGAAAGAGATATTGGTTTAGAGTTTGACCAATGGGAAGTCCCAGTTGTTGATCCAGTCACTTATGAGTCCACTATTAAAGGTGTATTTTTTGGTGGCGATGCTGCTTTTGGTCCAAAAAATATTATTGAGGCTGTTGAGCATGGTCACCAAGCGGCTATTTCTATCCATAAGTATTGTGAGAATGAAGCAATGACTGATCGTCTTGAATATGGAATGAATCTTGTCACAGCAAAAATGGGAATTCATGAGTGGTCTTATAGCAATGATTATGGTTATGAGAATCGATTTGAAGTTCCAACGGTTCCAATGAATGAACGTTTTAAAGATATTAATATCGAAGTAGAGCTTGGCTTTGAGCCCGGACAATTTCAACAAGAGGTTGAGCGTTGTTTAAATTGTGATATCCAGACTGACTTTGCTGCAAATCTTTGTATTGAGTGTGATGCATGCATTGATATATGTCCTGTAAATTGTTTGATGATCACTGAAAATGATGAAGAGGATAACCTGAGAAAGAAAATTAAAACTCCTGCAAATAACCTAGAGCAAGATCTATTTGTCTCGGAAGATTTACCTCAAACTGGAAGAGTAATGTTAAAAGATGAAGATGTTTGTATCCATTGTGGTTTATGTGCTGAAAGATGCCCTACTGCGGCTTGGGACATGAAGAAATTTACTTTGAAAGTTCCTTATGCTTTGGATGAAGCTAATTCTAACAATAAGAATGAAACAAAGAAAGCAGTGTAATGTCTAAACCCAGCCATAATAATTTTACTGTTAAATTTGCCAATGTTAATGGCACCGGTTCATCGAGTGCAAACGGCATGTTTATGAAGAGTATATTCAGAATGGGTATACCTGTTGTGGGTAAAAATTATTTTCCTTCTAATATACAAGGTCTTCCCACTTGGTATGAGATTCGTGCAAGTGAAAAAGGGTATTTATCACCATCAGGAACAGTAGATATTATGGTCGCCATGAATGCACAAACCTATGCAGAAGATTTGGCTTCAGTAGAGCCAGGCGGTTATCTCATTTATGACTCATCTTGGCCAAGAAAAGAATTGATGACTCGAGATGATATTACTGTTCTTGGAGTGCCACTTGCAAAAATGTGCAACGAGGCATTTGATACTGCACGTTCCAGGACTCTAATGAAAAATACAGCCTATGTTGGTGTATTGTCGGCATTACTAGAAATGGATATGGCTGTAATTGAACAATTGTTATTGGATACTTTTGGTACAAAAAAACATCTTATTGATGCTAATAAAGTAGCTTTGGATATGGGTTTTAATTACGCAAAAGAAAATTTCAAATGCCCTCTTATTTTTAGGGCAAAAACATCTAATAAAACAGATGGACATATAATTATCGATGGCAATGCAACTGCTGCATTGGGATGCGTGTTTGCTGGTGCAACTGTAGGATCTTGGTATCCAATTACTCCTTCTACTTCTTTAATGGATGCTTTTAGCGGCTATTGCCATAGTCTTAGAAAAGATAAAGAAACAGAAAAAAATAATTACTCAATTATTCAGGCTGAAGATGAATTAGCAGCTATTGGTATGGCACTTGGTGCAGGTTGGAATGGAGCCAGATCTTTCACTCCAACAAGTGGTCCTGGTATTTCACTAATGGGAGAATTTCTTGGTTTTGGATACTACACAGAAATACCGACTGTTGTTTTTGATGTTCAGCGCACCGGACCATCGACGGGTATGCCTACAAGAACTCAACAGTGTGATCTTATGGCATGTGCTTATGCTTCCCATGGGGACACTAAACATGTTTGCCTTTACCCTGCAAATCCAGAAGAAGCATTTTACCTTTCGACCGAAGCTTTTAATTTAGCTGAACAACTACAAACTCCTGTATTCGTATTATCGGATCTTGATATTGGAATGAATGATTGGATGGTTAAGGATTTAGAGTGGGAAGATGGATACCAGCCAAAAAGAGGCAAGGTTCTTGGAAAAGAAGAATTGGATAATATGGAGAATTTTTACCGTTATCTTGATGTGGATGGTGATGGTATTCCCTATAGAACAATTCCAGGAAGACATCCCAAAGGGGCTTATTTCACCAGAGGTTCAGGCCATAATAAATTAGGTGGATATACTGAAGATGCAGCTGAGTATCAAGATGTAGTGGATCGTTTATTGATTAAATGGGAAACTGCAAAAACTCTCGTACCTCAGCCTGATATAAGTTATTCAAAGAAGAATAAAATTGGAATTATTAGTATTGGTAGTTGTAATGACGCAATTCGTGAGGCGAGAGATGTTTTAAAAAAACAAGGACAAGCATTAAATTATTTACGGGTGAAAGCTTTTCCTTTTAATGACCAAGTTGAGAAATTTATGACTCAGCATGAAAAAATCTTTGTCATTGAGCAAAACAGAGACGGTCAATTGCACCATATGTTAATTACAGAAACTAATATAGATCCAAGAAAGCTAGAATCATTAAGGTTCTATAATGGCATACCAATTTTTGCTAAAGATATTATTCAAAAGATTGAAGACAGAATTAATGCAGGTCAAGCAGCATGAGTTATATTAAGAAACCAAAAAT
The DNA here is from genome assembly GCA_018672815.1 of Gammaproteobacteria bacterium. Next base: position 21,263 of record JABHDX010000076.1, read on the forward strand.
CATCAGAGATAATGCTCTAAGAAATAAGTTAGGAATGACTTTAACTGATTATGAAGGTGTGATGTCTACTCTTTGTGCAGGTTGCGGTCATGATTCGATTACTGGAGCCATTATACAGACTGTATTTGATTTGAATATTGAACCACATCGACTTATCAAATTAAGCGGTATAGGCTGCTCATCGAAAACACCTGCATACTTTGCAAGCCAATCCCATGGATTTAATTCTGTGCATGGAAGAATGCCGTCGGTAGCTACAGGCGCTCACTCTGCAAACAGTGAATTATTCTGCATTGGAGTATCAGGCGATGGAGATACGCTTTCGATTGGTATGGGGCAGTTTACACATGCTATTAGAAGAAACTTAAATATGCTTTATGTGATTGAAAATAATGGTGTTTATGGTCTTACGAAAGGACAATTCTCAGCTTCAGCTGATGTAGGATCAACAGCAAAAAAAGGCGCTCCCAACGTTCAAATACCGATAGACCCATGTCAAGTGGCGATATCAATTGGTGCAACATTTGTGGCTCGAAGTTTTTCAGGAGATAAAGACCAATTGGTACCATTGCTAAAAGCAGGTTTAATGCATCGGGGATTTGCTATGTTGGATGTGATTTCTCCTTGCGTCACTTTCAATGATCATGAAGGATCAACAAAAAGTTATATGAGCACTAGAGAATCTAAAAGAGAAGCTCTTTATACAGATTATATTGAACCATTTAGTGAAATTGAAATTGATTATGATCAGGGTAGTTCCATTGAGGTTGATTTACATGAGGGTGGAAAAGTCATATTAAGGAAGGCTGAAAAAGAGTTCAGCCCTCTAAATAAGAGTGACTCTATCCGAGTTATTCGAGAAGCAGCAGACGAGGGAGAAATGCTTACCGGCTTATTATATATTGATGAAAATACTCCAGACTTTACTGAGATGGAGAATACAGTCAATAAGCCTTTAAATGAAATACCTTTTGATGATCTTTGTCCAGGATCAGAATCCTTAATTTCTTTGCAAAAAAATTATAAGTAGGGATGATAATTAGATGCGGATGATAAGCATCAAAAACAACTCAATCTCACTCAATTTTCTATTATTATCTTCCTTTGTTTTTTATCCATCATATTTACTCAAAGCAAAACAGCTACCAGAGCCACTGGCTTTTATGCTCGAACAAGAAAATATCCCCCCTGAAACTTTAAGCATTATTATTCAGAAAGTCGATTCTGGCGCACCTCTAATAGATTTCAATTCTAAAAAATATAGAAGTCCAGGCTCACTCACAAAGCTATTTACCTCTTTTGTTGCATTGGATTATCTGGGTCCAGAAACACAATGGCATACCAAAATTTTTGCTTCGGATTCCATTGATGATGGCACTGTAGATCAATTACTCATAGTGGGTGGCGGAGATCCTTTTTTAACTACGGATAAGCTTTTAGAGTTAATACATAAACTAAGAAAAATGGGAATACATACGATAGAAAATGGATTACTCATAGATCAGAGGGTATTTCCCAAAGGCAATATAAAATCAGGTGATTTCGATAATGACCCTTTGCGTCCATACAATGTAATGCATGCTTCTTTGATGGCAAACTTTAATACAATTGATTTTGTAGTTAAGAAAAATGCTAAGAAAAATAAAATTGATATTGAATATGATTTTCTACCAGATGGTATTTATTTTGACAATAAACTTAAGATTGGGAATGGTTCATGTGCTGACTTTAGGGAACAGGTTAATTTTAATCAATTAATCCAAGAATCATACCCTCCAAGGGTTATTATTGAACTGTCTGGTGAATACCCACAACAATGCAATCAATACACTCATGATATTGCTGTGACAGAAACAAATCATTTCTTTTTTGGACTCTTCTCATACCTTTGGAAAAAATCAGGAGGTTCAATTTCTGGATATATCAGTGAGGCTAATATTGATAAATCAGATGATCTATTATTGAACTTTAAGTCTATAAAACTTTTGGATTTATTACCCCATCTTTTAAAAGACAGTAATAACTTTATTGCCAGACAATTGTTTTTTTCGATCGGGCAATCTAAATCTAATTATAATTTGAAGCAATCAAGAAAAGTCATTAAAAAAACTCTTAAGAAAAATAAAATAAACTCTAGAAGAAATTTTTACGACAATGGATCTGGATTATCCAGATCTACCAAGATCAGGCCTGATACTTTATCAAGTTTATTGCAAGTAATATATCAACATTCAATGTCTGATCTCATTATCTCTTCACTTCCGATATCAGGGGTTGATGGAACACTATCTAATCGTTTTAATTCAACCCAGTTGAAGGGCAGAATGCGACTTAAAACAGGTACTCTTGATGGCGTAAGAAGCCTTGCTGGTTTTGTACAAGGTATGTCTGGCCAAGAGTACATTGTGGTCTTAATACACAATGATTTATCAGAACATAGTTATAAAACTAAAGGATTTGAAAACGCATTATTTGAATGGTTGATCGATGATCTTGAACGAGTTTTATGATTTATCTTTTGAAATTTTAAACTTCCAGGCCGTCAGTAATAGCATGATCGCAGATAGTAATACTGGCTCTGTTTCAATAACTTTTGTTTGCCAATAGAAATGCCATACCCCTAGTATTGCTCCAGTATAGGTAATGCCACTGATAGTTGATCTATTCTTATTGAACCATGGTTGCAGTTTTTTAAAGGAAACTAAGCCTATCGACAACAAACATAAAAAGCCGCCCCAGCCAACGATAAGGTAGGGTGTTTCTATGATATCGACGATAATTATTTTTACATCACCACCTTGGTCAATCAGGGCATAACTTAAGAAATGATTTATAATATAAAAAAGGGACACCAAACCCAGAGGTTTGGGCAATTTATTGAATAACTTATAATGGGTATAATGTCCAATGGGAGTTATTATTAAAGTTATTATCAAGATTCTTATACCCCATTGTCCGGTAAAATGAATAATAGTTTCAATAGGGTTGGCACCTAGACCTGAGAAATAACCAAAACCCTTACAGCTAAGAATAATAAAAGGTAGTAAGCTGATTAATGTAAGAACTTTAACAATAAGCTGCATGGTTTAAACACTAGGTTGGATTAAAAATATTTTTTTAGATTGAGATTCTTGTATAGATGGGCAACCTCATCTCCATAACCATTGAACATCAATGTAGGTTGTTTGGTTCCAAAAAAGCTATTACCAATTCTTCTTTCACGAGCTTGACTCCATCGTGGATGATCCACTTCTGGGTTTACGTTGGCATAAAAGCCATATTCATTTGAAGCAGCTAGATTCCAGCTAGTCTTCGGTTGAGCCTCTTGAAAGTGTATTTTATTAATTGATTTAATGCTTTTAAAGCCATATTTCCATGGGACGATTAAACGCATGGGTGCTCCACTTTGGTTAAGTAGATCACGCCCATACAATCCCACTGCAATGATTGTCAATGGGTTCATTGCTTCAGCCATAGTAAGTCCCTCAATATAGGGCCAGTTTAATATCCGTCTTTTCTGACCTGGCATTTCTTTGGGTCTATAAACTGTTTCAAAGGAGACATACTTTGCATTAGAACTGGGTTCTAATTTTTGAATGATGCTAGCTAATGGTATTCCTAGCCACGGAATTACCATGGACCATGCTTCGACACATCTAAGTCGGTAAATTCTTTCCTCAAGAGTATTCATATCAATTAAATCATCAATGTCATAGATCCCTTTTTTTTCGACTTCACCAGTGATATTGATTGTCCAGGGAGAAGGCTCAAAACGTCCACTATTTTGATAAGGATCTGTCTTGCCCATGCCAAATTCATAAAAATTATTATAGGTTGTAATGTCTTCAAATGTATTTTTTGGCTCTGACGTTGAGTACATAGAGTTGGTTTTAAAGTTAGCAGCAGTCAATGGTTTGGGGGGCTCTTTAGATTGTCCAAATGTTATTCCCCAAGGAGCAATGGTGGAAATCATTCC
>JABHDX010000007.1 GCA_018672815.1 Gammaproteobacteria bacterium
GAATATGGATGATTCTTGGACACTTCAATGGAGAGGGTGTGTGAATGCTCCTGAAACAGCCTATTTTAATGATGTGGCTCTCAGAAACGATGGGAGCTTCTTTTCGACGCACATGTATGAAAAAGACATATCTTACTTGAGTTTAGCCTATGTCTCTTATAGCAAGACAGATACTGGTTTTGTTTATCAATGGGATGCAAACGATGGTTTTACCAGAGTGTCAAATTCTGAAGGTTCTTTTCCAAATGGGATCTCAATCTCAGATGATGAGACAAATTTATTTATTAATTATGTTTTTAATCATAGAACCTCAAAATTAAATCTATTAAACCTTACTATAGAAGCAGAACACTTTAGTAAAGGCACGCCAGATAATTCATCTATTGATGGGGAGTTTATTTGGGTAGCGGTACAAGATAATACCGGTACAGACTTATTGATTCACTGTGATCAGACAGTGGTCCAATGCTCATTACCTTTCACGATCTATAAATTAAGACAAGAAGATTTATCTGAAGTTGAGGCATTCTCATTCAAGCAAACACAAATAGGTTCGGTTACAGTAGGAGTGCCACATAAAGAAAAAGTGTGGTTAGGTACTTTTATGGGCAATCGAATTGCATCTTTTAACCTAAATCAAGAGTAGTAAAAATGAAAGCGTATTTATGTAGAGAATTTGGCCCAATTAATTCACATAAAGTTGAGGAAATTGACAATCCAATTCCAGGAGATAATGAAGTTGTGGTGCAAGTACATTCAGCAGGTGTAGCATTTCCAGATGTATTAGTTGTGCAAGGCCTGTACCAAATTACACCTGATTTTCCATTTTCACCCGGCGGAGAGTTTGCAGGCATCATAAGTCAGATTGGCGATAAAGTTACTCAATGGAAAGTGGGTGATCGTGTTATTGGATTTAAAGGAAGCGGTGGATTTGCTGAACAAGCACTATGTAATGAATCCAATATCATGCCATTACCAGATTCTATGGATTATAAAACGGGTGCTATATTTCCACTAAACTATGGCACAGCAATTCATGCATTTAAACAACGAGCTGAATTAAAAAAAGGTGAGAATGTCCTGATAATGGGTGCAGCAGGGGGGCTTGGTATAACGGCTATTCATATAGCTAAAGCTATGGGTGCTAATGTTATTGCAGCTGCATCGTCTCAAGAGAAATTAGATTTATGCGAACTCCAAGGTGCTGATTCCACAATCCTCTACTCAAGAGATAATATGGATCGTGATGCTCAAAAACAATTTTCAACTCAGTTAAAAAAACTGACAGATAGGAAAGGGGTTGATGTGGTATTTGACCCAGTTGGAGGTGCCTATTCAGAACCAGCACTAAGAGCAATTGCTTGGGAAGGCAGATACTTGGTCATTGGATTCACTTCCAGCATACCATCCATACCTCTGAATCTAGCTTTATTAAAAGGCTGTCAGATTGTTGGTGTTTTCTGGGGAGCTTTTTGTATGAGGGAACCTATTTTGAATGCTGAAAACTTTCAGCAATTATTTTCACTGTATGAGAAAGGTGATATCAAACCATTTGTCACAGAAACTTTTCCATTGGAGCAAACCGCAGATGCTATTGATAAATTAGCAAATAGAAATGCCATAGGTAAGATTACCATTACAGTCAAAAACTAAATGTCTAAAACATCCAGTTATAAATTACTTGGTTTCCTGACAACTCTCAATATTCTTAACTTTATAGACAGACAACTCCTTTCTAGTTTTTCAAACTTCATTGTACCTGACCTTAATTTAACCAATACGCAGTTTGGACTGTTGTCAGGATTGGCATTTATTGTGTTTTACTCTCTTATGGGACTTTTTATGGGCGCAATTGCTGATCGTGTGCACAGACCTAAATTCATATCGTTTGGAGTATTATTATGGAGTCTACTGACAGCCATTTCAGGCATGGCAAAAAACTTCTGGATGTTATTGTTACCACGAATATTTATAGGTATTGGTGAATCAATACTAACTCCATCAGCACTTTCTTTATTATCGGATCATTTTCCCAGGAAGAATATGGGATTTGTTTCTGGATTTTATTACCTAGCAGTGCCATTAGGTGTTACAGCATCATTTTATATTGCAGGTTATCTAGGTCCTCTTTGGGGATGGAGAAACTGTTTTTATGCACTGGGAGCAATCGGGATTGTTTTGGGAATCGCAATGCTATTCTTTCAAGAAACACCCAAAAGAAAACACCAATTAGAAACTCAGTTAACCAAAGACGTTCTGAATAAAAAGGTTATAAAGGAATCAATAGCTGCACTAAGAAAGACAATGAAAGAAAATTATGCGCTTCGTTTAACAATCTATGGTGGTATTGCTGCTCACTTGATTCTTGGTGCAGCTACATTTGATCAACTATGGCTGGTTCAGGATAAAGGTTTTGAACGTTCTGAAATATTAATAATTACAGGAACAATAGGACTTCCAGCTGGAATATTAGGTAATTTTTTTGGTGGTATTGGCAGTGATTACTACACCAAGATTACTGGCAAAGGTAGACAAACATTTTTGTTTTGGTGCTTACTTGTTTTCACTCCTTTTATGATCTTTTATCGCCTCACAGACGATACTGGAATTGTTTTCTTTTCAATTATGTTTCTTGGTTTCTTTCAATGGGGTTGCCTCTACGGACCGATAACTTCATCGATACAAGAAATGGCTCCAGAAAAAATGAGGGCTGTAGTTTTTGCTTATTATCTATTGATGGTCAATATCGTCGGTTTAGGCATTGGAATTACTTTGGCTGGAGTAATGATTGACTATTTACTAAGCAATGGAATTGAAGAAGCTTACTCTAAAACGATGTTAACATTTCAACTGTTGGCCGGTTTGTGTCTGCCAGCATTCTATGTGGCTGGAAAGAACTATAAACCCATTGATTAGTATTTGTATAACCTAAAAAAACTTTAAATCCTTGTCTTTGATTTTTCCATAACGCAAAGCAATCAAATCGGATAGGTACTGTTGTGTATTGGTCCACGGTGCTCTCGCTCCTTGTTTTGGAAACTTATGTTTTGCTCTTTCAACATAACCGGAAGTAAAGTCCAACCAAACACCTTTTTCTTCGACACTTTCATCTGTAATTGC
>JABHDX010000008.1 GCA_018672815.1 Gammaproteobacteria bacterium
CGCAGTGCGCATCAAAAGGTATTGCAGGAAAGTATGAAAGAGCAACATTAATGCCTGAAGATTTTGGGTCGTTAATAAATTTTTCAAGCTCATTAATTGAATTATCCCACATAAAACCAGACATGCTAGCAGAGCGATCTAATAAAAATACCAGATTAACCACATTTGTTTCTTGTTTTACTTCGTCAGAATAACATGTTCCTGCGCCACCAAAATTACCATCAATACTAGAGGGTCCATTTATACTTACACCAAAGCCTCCACCTGATCCCTGTGGTGAGAATGCTGTACTAGCACTATCAAAAGCAGTAGCCTGTTCATCATCAAATGTAGACTCTGTTGTTGTTGCACAGTGAATTAACAGTAGCCCTAGGAGCAGTATTATAATATACTTCTGCATGTATAACCATAGCAAAAGAAATGTTATACTGTATATTGTAATTACAACTTTATATAGAACTTAATATTTACTGTATAGTGTGGGTCTAGGTATGAAGATTAATAAAAATAAGCTAAAGCAGTTTGTCAGAGAAGAAACTAAAGCATTTCTTCTTAAAAAAGCCAAAGTGATTGCTGAGCAAGACGTTAATTCTAGCGAAGACGGTGGTACTAAAAAAATCATCAGAGGAAAAGCTGCCGAAAAACAAGAGAAAATAAAGCAATATAACCTGCAAAAAGAAAAGCAGAAAATACAAAAGGCATTAGCTTTAGGCTATCTAAAAAGACTACATGGCTATTTTATTAAAAACTTTTATAACAGAAAATTAAATGAACAATTCGACGCAGGAATTACCTTCAGCACACTTTTAAATTTTAAAGATAAATTTGACCTATCAAGATATTTACCCAGTAAAGAAGACATCGGTGAAATACAAAAAGTAGAAAAATCACTTAAAGATATTTTAAACAGCTTTTTTGTTGAGGCTGCATCTGTGAAGCAAGCAGTCATAAAAAATAAAAAAACATACCCAGAAAAATGGGGAGACTATGACCAAGTTACGCTTAAGGCAATAGATGAATATATACAAAAAGTACGTAACCTTGCTATAGCAGCAAAAAAGATAATGAGCAGAGTAAAAAAGCTTGCAGAGCTTACAAAGCTGGAAGATGCAGCCCAAGAAAATATCTGGAAAGACTATAAAAAAGCAAGTGATGAGCTAACAAAGGGTGAGAGTGGTGATACACTTCTTAGAAATATATTAGCTCAAATTGCATTCCAAGATAGCTAGACTTGGTGTGCCTTAATTTAAACAAAATTTTACTGTGGTATTTGGTACTGGAATTATCGGAGCTGCCAAAGTGCTCAAAGAGCGTGGGTGGAAGCTTGACATTGTGTGGGAACAAGCAGGGCCAAAGCTTGTTTTTTCAATAAAAGAAAAGTTATTTGAAATAACGCTAACTGAATTAACGGATAATCAAATTATTGTAGATCCTGAAGCACTGGCTGATTTGGCAGAAAAAATCATTAAGGAAAGCTAGTATTTATAGTATGTAGCGCTAAATTTATTATCTGCTGGCTAATAATTAAAAAATAGGAACCAGCTATGGATAATGATATAGAAGCTACGGCGAGAGTACTAAAAAAGATAGATAGTGAAATTAATAAAGCAGCGGAGCTCTTGACTAATATGGCTAGCGCTATTGAAGCACTAGAAGTAAGAGCAAGCTTAATTATTGATAGTGAACTATTATCTAGCAAAAATATAAAGATAATAAGCCAGTGAAGCTTATTGACAGTGAAACAGGCTATGTCTATAATGATGATATAGCATGGGAAGATGCAATAGAGCTATCTGCAAAAATGGGCTCTATGGTAAAGAAAATAAATGACAATGTATATGTAAGAGTGTATAAGCGTCATAATAAGTTTCCTGAAAAGGTTCAACATGTAGTATACCACCAGTCAGGCATGGCAGAAAGAAATAAAATGAAGAGTATAAAGATAAGTCCTAAAATGCTAAAAAAGATTATACAAGAAATATCAGAAAAAGATATCTCTGAAGCCAATCAGGATAAACTTCGTATGCTATATAATGACACTGTTCGCCTGATAGATAAAATGAATCCACAGACATCCCTGGAGGATACAAAAGCAATTCGTCAGATGGTTTTAAATATTGGAAATACTGATCTTGAACTTGGAGAAAAATTGCTTGCAATGTTTAACAAAAAAGAAGATAGTATTGAAAAAGTGTGGAGCCATGTCAGGCTAAAGACTCCAATTGCAAAGCGAAAAGAAGTACCTATGGTTACCACTAGGCGACCAAGAAGAGAGCATATAAAGATCGGCATCAGAGAGCTTAAAGAAATCATTGCTGAAGAGTGTGGAGGTCAAACCGGCGAAGGACCAACAGTTAATGATATATTATCAAGCTATGTAGCATCTCTTAAAGCATTAGAAATATGGGCACAATCAGCGCATCATCTAGCAAAGGGTGATGGCTTTGCCGGAGATCATACTGAGCTATATGGAAATTTATATACAGTGTTACAGGACATGTTTGATGCAACAGTAGAAAAAATCGTAGGAATTACCAATGATGAAACATTTGGCTGTGGTGAAAAAGTTACAGAAGAATCACTTATATATCTTAAGCAATATGAGTCAGCGGCTAATTTAGCTTCACATACTATAGCAAAGACTGCACTTGAAATGATAAAAAACCATGTTACATTAGTAGCATGGGTCTTTGATACGCTTGAGCAAATGGGAGAACTCACACTTGGACTTAACGATTTTCTTGCTGCTCAAGCAAGTGAGCTAGAAACTTTTGTATACCTACTACAGCAAAGAATAAAAAGCTAGCAAATGAAAATATACAGAAGCTACAATTATTAAAGAGAATATTAAAGAAATACTTCTTATCGAAAAACTTAGTAAGCAAACTAGAAAGACACTCAAGAAGAAGACAGATGATGGTAATATGCCCCTAGGTGCTTTAACAGCTGTATATAGAAAAGGGCTTGCAGCATGGCTTACGGGTCATAGGCAGGGCGTTGGACAGCATCAGTGGGCCATGGGCAGAGTAAATAGCTTCATAAAGGGTGGTAAGGCAAGAAAAGTTGATAAAGCCGAGTGGAAAAAAGTAAAGAAGCACAGAAAGAAAAAATAAAGGTATGGGCAGAACAACACTAGGCGGAAAGCAGATAAAAGATGAATCCATTAAGTCTGTTGACATTGCATCCGGTTCCATTAAGGCAGGGGAGTTAAGCCCAGAAGCAATTTCGGGACACACTACAATTACTGATGTTAGCTCAGCTGAAGACTATCTTTTAATATGGGATGCTAGTGATTCTACACTTAAAAAAGCTGTACCATCAAATTTAGGTGTTAGTAGTGGTGGAGGATCATCTAGTGATACATTCCTACCAGCTAACGCAACATATTCTTTGGTTACAAACCTGTTAGGCTCTGGTACACCAGCAATGGGTAGCTATCAGTCATTTACTGCAGGAATAAAGTTCATGCCATTACGGCCCAGGACAATTACTGGCGCTAGATTATGGAATAACCTAGCCTCTGATACAGCCTTTAAAATATCACTATGGGATGATGATCAAAGCAGGCTAGCATCAGTTAGCCAGACTATCTCTTCTGGTGAGGGTATGTATACAGTATCATTTTCTTCACCATATACCATAACAGATGATCAGGTTGGAAATATAATGTGCATAACATTTTATCATGAAACAGGTACTTCATATCCAAAAACAATATCAAATGGTGTTGTACCAGCGCCACCATTTGTCGCAGATCCTCACTATGTAATAGTGGGATATAATTCCTATGGACTAGGTGATTCATTTCCAGGCTCATCAGCTTCAGAATACTATATGATTGAACCCATCTTCTCAACAAACTAGTAAAAAGCTATGCCTTATAAAATAAAAAAAGAAAAATGCGTACAGTCTGATGGGGATAGGGGAGCATACACTTTATCCTATACTGATAAGAAGGGCAAGCAACACAAAAATTGCCACACATCCAAAAAGAAGGCAAAGGGTCAGATTGCTGCAATTGAGGGTCAATGGGAAAGTAAAGACTACTCAACACTAAAAGAATTAATACATGAAATGCTTATAGAGCTATTTAAATAATATAAATGATTAGTGCATGTGACCTATTAGTTGGGCATCTATATACATTTAAAATTATAGAAGATGATAATGATAGTGCTTTGCTACTATGGGTTCCTAGCTATAGCACAAATGACTTTGTTGGTTCAGTAGTTAATCTTGATGAATATTATATTCTAGTTAATATTGTACAGCCACCCTTATTAGACAATCACTTTAATGCAGTCTATATTGGAAAAAATAATAATATAAAATTACTAAATCGCTGGCCTTATTCATTTGTATCGTCAAATATGACAAAAATAAGTCTTTCTGACATGGGACTTGATCATGTTTATACTGTATAGATATTTATAGTCTTTTCGGTGGCATACAATTGAATGTGAACAATTGAAGACCAAATAGCAAGATCTTGAGTGTGTGCTCCCACTGTCGAGTTTAGCTGTCTAATACAAAAATATATTTATCATAATGCGGCATTTCATACTAAAATTACCTATAAAACGCAATGAGTAATATAGGCCCTAGAATATTTACAAAAAAAACAAAAACTGGCTCTGCTATTCTTTCTAAGTCGGCTGCTGAATTTTTAACAGCACTTGATACTGCATTTACTAAAAGAATTATTAACTGCAGGAAGCTTAGAAAGAAAGAACAGAAAAGCTATAATAAAGGTCGACTGCCTAAGTTTGATAAAAAGACCTCTTACATAAGGAATGGAAAATGGAAAATAAAACCAGTTCCGGAATTTTTAGAAAAAAGAATTGTTGAAATAACAGGGCCTGTTGATCGAAAGATGATCATTAATGCTCTCAACTCTGGAGCAGATGTCTTTATGGCTGACTTTGAAGACTCAAGCTCACCTACATGGCAAAACATGCTAGATGGACAGAAAAATCTTAAAGATGCCATTAATAGAACTATTCAGTTTAAGCATCCAACAAACAATAAGATATATAAGCTAAATGATAATACAGCCATACTCTTTGTTCGCCCTAGGGGACTTCACTTAGACGAAGTACATTTTCAAACTGATGTAGGGGCAATACCGGCTTCCCTTTTTGATTTTGGACTTTATTTTTTCCATAATGCAAAAAAGCTTTTAAAAAGTGGCTGTGCACCATGCTTTTATCTTCCTAAATTGCAACACAGCAGAGAAGCAAAACTATGGAATGATATTTTTGTTTTTGCGCAGGGCTATATAGGTATCCCTGAAGATAGTATTAAGGCCACAGTGCTTATAGAAACATTGCCGGCAGTATTCCAAATGGATGAGATACTATATGAATTAAGAAACCATAGTGCTGGCTTAAATTGTGGCAGGTGGGATTATATTTTTAGCTATATAAAGACGTTACAAAAGCATAAACAGTTTGTGCTTCCTGATAGAGATCAGGTGACAATGACCGCACCATTTATGAAAGCCTATACCCAGCTGCTTGTAAAAACGTGTCACCTAAGGGGAGCACATGCAATGGGTGGAATGGCGGCCCAGATACCAATTAAAAATGACGAAGAAGAAAATAAAGCTGCGCTGCTAAAGGTAAAATTAGATAAGACCCAAGAAGCTGAGGGTGGGTATGATGGTACATGGGTTGCCCACCCTGGCTTAATATCCACAGCAAGAGAAGCATTCTCTAAAGTCACTAAAGGTTCAAACAATCAGCTTGGTATTATTCCCAATATAACAGTAGAAGAAAAACAGTTACTAAATCCTGCTGAGGGTATCGTCACATTAGAGGGAATAAGAAAGAATATTAAAATTACTATTCGGTATATTGAAGCTTGGCTATGGGGCACTGGCTGTGTACCTCTTTATAACCTAATGGAAGATGCTGCTACAGCAGAGATAAGTAGAGCGCAGGTATGGCAGTGGATTAACCATGATACGCATGACAACTTTGGAAAAAAAGTTACAAAAAAGAGGGTAAAGCTATTAGTAGCTGAGCAGCTTAAACAGATTAAAAGTGAAGTTGGTGTAACAAGGTTTGACGCAGGAAAGTTTAATACTGCCAGCAAAATATTTCAACAGATTGTACTTGATAAGAAGTTTATTGACTTTCTAACTCTGCCGGCATACCATAAATTATTAAATGAAACAGCAGGAATGCAGAATGAATAATGAAAAGATTACAAAGATGCTATATGATATTGAGCAAAGCACATATACGCTTAGAGCACTTTTACAAGAAAAAGGCTTAGCATTTAAGGCTGAATCAATTATTAATATTATTAGTGATATTAGGCAAAATATTGCTAGCAATTCTATCAATGAGTTAAAAGGAAAAAAAGATATTTTATTAGGATAATTAAATGAATAAAGCTAATATTAGAAAAGTTGATGGTGGTTATATTGTTGAGACAGTTATACCTGCAAAAACAATAAAAGAAACTGTATGTGCCGATTTCGATAGTCTCATGCAGGTCTTGCAGACTTATTACAAAGAAACTAGTAGTAAGGACAGATGAGCTTTTAAACATAACACTGTACTTAAACAAATAAAAATTAATAATAATTACTGTGGCTGATTTTTATAAAATACTTGGTATAGATAAAAGTGCCACCGAAGATGAAATAAAAAAAGCTTATAAAAAGCTAGCATTAAAATACCATCCTGATCGAAATAAGGCGCAGGATGCAGCAAAGCAGTTTAAACAAATTACAGAAGCATATGAAACTTTAAGTGATAAAAAAAAGCGTATTGCCTATGATTCATTTGGTAGTAAAGGGCAACATGATTCTGATATTTTTTCCCACTTCCATACAAACTTTGGTGATATTTTTGGTGACTTTTTTCGAAACCAAGCTGGTACACAGCAAAGTAAAAAGCAAAATAATAACCTCATAAATATAAAATGTAGTCTATCACTAAAAGACTGTTACATTGGCTGTAAAAAAGATATTGTATTAGACATACCTGAAACATGCTCAACTTGTGCCGGCACTGGTAAAAAACCAAAAACTAACCCTATATTATGTAGCGTATGTAGCGGAAAAGGTAGCATATCAATTAATAAGGGATTTGTATTATTTACTCAGACATGTACTGCTTGTCGTGGAGCAGGAAAGATAATAACTGCCTGTGATAACTGTATGGGTAGAAGATATATATCAGTACGGCGAACTCTTAATGTTAGATTCCCGATGGGCGTTAAGGCAGGGCAGAATCTTAGGCTTAATTATACAAATAATTTTATTAGAGGCATTATCATTAGTATCTTAATCGAAGAAAGCAAGACATTTACAAGATTAGAAGATGATATTGTTGTGTATGAGACTATTAACTTTGCTGAAGCTGTTTTAGGCACAGAGCGAAAGATTATGCTTCCAAGCTTAGAGACTGTTAATATTAGTATACCAGCAGGGACTCAGTTTAATGATAGTATTAGAATAGCTAGCAAGGGGTTTTTTAACAATGAAAAAAACTCAACTGGTGACCTTGTTGTAAAAATTAATATACCTGTCCCTAAAAAGCCAACAAAAGATTGCCTTGAAATTATTAAAAAACTAAAAGTTATGCTTATTTAATTAAATGAAGCGCTTTATCATAGTTTATTTATTTATTACTGCTATCATAGCATTAGCCCCTAAAGATAGTACCGAAATACAGGGCATTAATAATACTAATACTAAAAAATCTGAATTAGGTTTACAGAGTAAGTGTGGGTTTTATGTCAATAAAACAGCCTGTAACTTTACATTAAAAAATCAGTTTGGAAAAAATGTAACACTATACGACTTAATGGGGAAGGTTATTGTACTAGATTTTAGCACAATGTGGTGTTGGCCATGCAATGCTGCAGCAATGTCTACTAGAGATATACAGAAAAAATATGGCAATAATGTTGCATATATTACAATCATAGCTGAAGATGAACAAGGTAAGCTCCCAACAAAGAAAAAGCTTTTAAAGTGGGCAAATCGTTTTTGGATAACAACACCCTATGTACTAGCAGCAAATGACAAGCTTTTTGCCTCAAAACTCACAAGTGGCTGGAAAATTAAAGCATGGCCAACATTTGTAATCATAAATAGAAAAATGAAAATTGTTGATTACTTTGAAGGCTTTAGCAAAAAGTATGTTGAAAAGAAAATTGAAGAAAACCTATGAGCTAAAAACCAGTCTTCTAAGTCTTTCTTCAATTGTCTCAACAGTGCCGGGTGAACCTGTAATTTTTGATATCCCTAGGTCAATTAAGACTAGTGTACCATCTGGTCTTTTCATCATATTTCCTGCATGATAGTCATGGAAATCTATGCCTAAATTGTTGAGCGTATTAACAAGATCTCTAATCTTATATTCTTTTACCAAAAGATTCCACTGATTGTTTACAGAGTTCACAAACTCTCTTGCTTCTTTTGAATTATAATTTTCTGGAAATTTCTTTTTTACCTGCCTAATAATATAATTCTTTACTTTTTCTTTTATTTTATTCCAATCACCAGAGGAAGTACGCAACCATACAGGTAAGCCTGTTGCAACAAGTGCATTATTGAATTTTTTTGAAACATCTTTTGGAAGTGATAACAACTTTTCCTGTGTAATTCCAAAATAACCCGTGTCACCAAAAGACCACACACTATAAAAGTCTACAATATTAGGTAAATTCTTTCCCTTTAAGATATTTGCAACAGCTGCTTCTTGAGCATCATTAGTAATCTTTAGTACTCTATTTCCTAAATCTAATGCTACACCATGAGTGCCTATACCCATAGGCTGAAGACTGTCTGCCTTTGTAGCACTAATACCCACTTTTGCCATACCCTTTGGAAATTTTTGAATTAATTCTCTAGCAATATCAGGTGTTACAGCAGCAGGAGCTTCATTTATAGAAAAAGATAAACTAGGCTGAATTGTAGACGGCAGGCCAAATGTCTTTGCTTTATCCCAACGCTTATCTTTCTTCTTTTTTTCAAGTATATTTACTTCTCTTATAATACCCTTGAGTTCACCTAACGTAATTTTTATTTTTCTATCTTGTTTCATTATAAATTAATTATCTTTACATAGTAAGATATTTTACGTAACACTGTCTTTTTTTACTAGAAAAAATGATATTTATCATACATGAGACAGTTTCTAAATGTATGGAAAAGGTTTTTAAAAGAAGGCTACACTAATAAAAGTGTAATTACCTTTGATTTTGATGACACACTATTGGGTTTTAGATTAGATCCTAGCTGGGGAATTGTCCAAGATCAGCCTAAGCTTGATACCATTGAGCTACTTAAAAATTTTAAATTGGCCGGCCATATAGTCTACATAGTAACAAGCCGGCATGAAAAAAATGAAAAAAACAACAGCTATGATAAAGCCCACCCAGCATTTGTTACATCTGTAACTGAGTTTATAGATCAACATAATCTGCCTGTTGATGGTGTATACTTTACAAATGGTACATTAAAATTTAAAAAACTTATTGAGCTACAATCAATTCGTCACTATGATGATGATACAGCTGAGATTGAAGCTATAAAACAATATGCACCAAATATTGAAGCAGTTATGGTATAAAAATGTGTATTCTATGCATTGAGTTTGAAAAAGGTAAGCTTACATTTCAGGAAACACTAAGAAACTTTGGTGAAATGCTTAGCACTTTAGAAGAAGAACACGCTATTGAAATAATCAAGATGCTTAAAGATTTTAAAAAAAACAGTAGTAAGGATATTAAGTATGTTCGATGATGGTGGCAAAGATGATTTATCAGCGAATAAGCTAAATGAAGTTATATATGCAATTGATGGATGTCTAGATGAATGTATATTAATTGAAGCTGATGAGTTTAAGACCTTAAGTCAAACCCTGGAACTGGCAAGATTTCAAAAGGTTTTATTATCAGGTGAATATGACACAACAGTGATTAGGCACTCAGCATGGAGAAGAAATATCTCAGGAATTGATAGTCTGTGTGTACAGAATATTGAGATATTCTCAAGTGCACCAGAAAGAAATTGGCTAAGTGGATTTACACTTGTAAGAACTAGTGTAACATTTAGTGCAAATAATGACTAACATATGTTAAAATAATCTTATGGAAAAAAAGAAGAATATTGCATGGTTTCCAGAAATAAGGCTAGATACTATCTCTTCTGTACAGCTATTACAGCTAAGTAGCAGATTGAAGAAAGCCAATGCTGAAGCTATAGTCTTGGCCGGCAATATTTCACAGCAAGATCTACCGATTAATGATCTTCAGATGCTTGAAATGTATGCTGGTATGCCAATATACTATGTGCTTGGTGTTGATGACTTTGGAGGGAAAAGTATCAAACAGGTAAAAGCCAGTGCAAGATCTCTAAGCACAAAAAATGTTGCATGGCTGGGAAATAGAGTAATAAAGCTATCCAACAATTCTTGTCTTATTGGTAGTAGTTGTTTAGGTGATGGTCAGCTAGGAAAAAAAGAAGATACAAAATTTTTTCTAAATTCATATTGTAAAATTAAAGACTTTAAAGAGCTTACTAGCAGTGATATTATTTCCGAACTTCAGAAATATGCAAGTAAAAGCGTTAAAGCTACAGAAAAAGTACTTTTAAAAGCATTAAAAAAATATAAAAATGTTGTTCTTACAACACCAGTACCGGCATACGCTGAAAATACTATTAAAGATGGTAATGAAATGAATGAGCATATGCTGGCATTCTGCGTTTGTAAGTCACTTGGAGATATGCTTACTGCTGTAATGGGTAAGTATCCTGATAGTAAGCTTACTATTATTTCAGGTTTTGTTAAAACAAACACAACACATTCTCCTACTGATAATATTGTTTCCGTTACCGGCATAAACCATGACGTACTAGATGATATACAGAATATTGTGGAGGTTAACTAATGTCTGATATGCAGAAAGAAAATAGTGCAGAGCGGCTGGTTGCAAACTTTGACAACCTAAAAGATGCAGATGGTCTTAGGTCTGAGCTTATCTTTAACATAAAGCCCCCTCCTTTTATCTATGTAATAACATATGATCCTGAAAATGGACCTTGGGATGTTAACATTGCCAATGAGTTTGGCGGAAGAATGAATGATGAAGACTTTAAAAAAGTACAAAAAGTCTGTGAACAATTTTTAGATAAACTAAAAATAGAATAAAATTAAATACTTATAAGCATGGTTAAAAAAGGTGATTTAATCATGTTTCATGGACCTGAATTTTATTTTAAAAATAAACTTCTTTGGGCCACAGATAGCTTCTTATCATATAGTGAAGTTGCATTCTATATTTCAAGCAATGAAATATATGTTGTAATTGACATCTTTGAAACAAAGAGCTATCGTGAATCTCATGGAGGTAATAAGTGGTTTAATATTATGGAGCCATATGGAATATGTGGCTGGTGGTGGGATATTAGCCTAGCAATAAATGAAGAATATAGTGGTGTAAGAATAAAAAAAGTTAATGACTAACATTTTCCATAGACATAAGCTCATCATACATACTAGATGATTCATCCCATAGCTTTTTAATATAGCCCTTATTTCTAAGAAGCTTATAAGCAAGGTTTTCTATTGAAAATTCGCCTTCTTTTTCAAGCCCGCACTGACGCATTTTTTTTATCTTATCTTTAAGCAGCTCTAACTTATCAAGCTTGTCAAAAGAATCTAACTCTAACGTTGAGTTAATTAATCTAATTAACTGATTGGATTTATTAATAACCCCATAGTAGTCTATAATTTTTTCAGACTTACCTGGGTCCGGCTTTTTTATCCATTCATTATTAAGTACACTGTAGACCCCTGTAGAGTGGTGCGGATCTCCTATATTCTCTGCATAGACTTCAACTTCACTACCTCTAATAAAAATATCATGTTCATCATTCCATAAAGATTTTTTTGCTAATAGAAAATCTCTTACAAGATCCTCATTTTTATTAATCTTTGAAAAATCTAAAATTAGATGTAGATCTATATCACTATATTTTGAATAATTAAAGTTTGCCAATGAGCCAGTAAATGTTACATCGGAAATGCTAACTGGAATGTCAAGCTCTTTAATAAACTCAGAGGCAATTTTTAAAAGTCTTTTTCTTACCTCAGGCCTAAGCTTATCGCCATTCCAGAGCTTCTGGTTTAAGGCTGAGTGTACTTTAATATCTTTAAAGATGTCTTCCATGGTTTATAACTATTTGCCTCTATAGGGACAGTGGCGACATTTTGAATTACAACAGTAATTTCTTTTTAAAAGATAATACTCGGTTAACACAAACTTTCCTGTATCAGGATCAACATAACCATCACTCTGTGTTATGCAGGCTACATAGTGTAACCTGTTAATCTCCTCTGTAGTTTCTATGACCTCACTCATGAATAGCCTAGGGCAATCCATTATATAATATCAAGAAATAATTATTTTTTCTTACATTTTGCTAAAAAGCACTGTATGGCATCTCTATGTGCAAAGAAGCCTAAGTGCATTGGTGCACGGATATTCATATAAGAAGCTATTCCGATTAACTCACCAGAGCGTGTATAGAGGCCGCCACCAGAATTTCCAAAATATATCGGTGCAGTTACCTGTATAACTAATCTATTTGACATGCTCAATGTTGTTCTGTCATGTTCACGTATTCCTGAGACATGTCCATATGAGTATGTAAAGGGTATTCCAACTGTGTGACCTACGACATGTATTTCTTGTCCTACTTTAATTTTTTCTTTAGATACCTTTACAAAGCTGTCTGTATAATACTGACTATCTACCCTAACCAATGCAAGGTCATCATGGCTTGAAAAGCTTACAATAGTTCCCTTTTTAGGGAACTGTACGTTTACTCTCCCTGTATCATTTCCTTCCGGAACCTGATCTTTACTTAAGAATGAAATCATTTTTCCAGCTAGCTTAAGATCTTCACCCTTTTCTATTTCATCATCTGTACTTTTTCTTGTAACATATGACTGTACACAGTGGTGTGCTGTTAGGAACTCACTTTTATTAATCCATACACCTGAGCAGTATATTCTTTGTAGCTTTAGCTCACACTCACCTACGCTATTGCGTATTCGGCATGTTTCCATGACAAGTGCAACTGTTGAGTTTTTTAAATGCTTGACAAGCTTTACTCTACTAAGAGCACCTGAGTTATATTTTGTTTGACTGTGTGGTGCGCAATTAAGAGCGCAGAGCGTAAGAAGAAGTAAAAATATTTTTTTAAGCATTTATTGTCCCTAAACAATTCTTTATTTAAATAAATATAAGAAATTACACATATTTTTAGTTATAAGTGCTTAAGAATTATAAACTGACATATATCTTTCGCCTCGATCACAGAGTATGGTGACTATAATACCATCAGGATTATTATGCTCGAGCCACTTTTCTGATGCTAGAATATTTGCTCCTGAGCTTATCCCAACGAATATCCCAGTATCTCTTGCAAGCTTTTTTGCTCTTTTAATAGCATCATCTGTTTTAATAGTAATAATATCATCCATACAGCTAACACTTGCAAGAAAATCTTTTCCATCATTTATTCCTTGGATGCCGTGCGGCATCTCTACCGGCATTACCATACAGACTTTTGTATCTAGTGAACTATTCTTTATAAACTGACGGATACCTTCAATTGTGCCTCCAGTTCCAGAGCCGTGGATGAAGGCACACCACTTTTTTTCTAATCCTATAACCTGCCTATGTATCTCTGGAGCTGTAACTATTCTATGGCACTCAGTGTTATCAGGATTGCTAAACTGTAGTGGTGACCAAGCATTTTTATTCTCATTTATAAACTGATCTCTCATACTAATAGCAGCTTCAAAGTCATTTGGTGGAGCATCAATAATTTCGGCGCCATATGATCTCATCATTTGCCGGCGTTCGGTTGACATGTTACTAGGCATAAAGATCCGGCAGGGCACTGAATATGATGATGCAACTGCGCTCAAGGCAATTCCAGTATTTCCGCTTGTTGCCTCACAGAAAATACTATCTCTATTAATTTTCTTTTGTTGAAATGCTTTATTAACTACGTAGTGCACCATTCGATCTTTAACAGAACCTGTTGGGTTGTATGTTTCAAGCTTCGCATAGATTTTATCACTAATTTTTAATAAAGGTGTATTACCTATAATGTCACTAAGTTGACTCATTTTTTATTTAGTCTTTTGCTTCTGGAAGAACTTTTTCAATTTTTAATCTATATAGATCAACATTGGGAACAATTAATTTTCTATCAGTATCAATAATATGAAAAACAGTCTTTGTAGGCGTTTGCCTTACTATTCTTGCTTTTTTCTCACCACCAATATATACAATATCATCTGTATCAAAATCGCTTCCAAACATAAACATCATACCTGCTAAAATATTAGAAACAAGATTTTTAAATAATAAAGTAAGAAAAGCTACAGCAAAAAGCCAGCCATATTGTCCAACTAGATCAGAAAATATACGTTCAATAGCATGGACATCAGAATCGTTTATTATTCTTGCAGCCGTAAGAGCAAAAAAATTGGACTTAAACATTAGTAACACATTATAAATATTGAGCCAGGCTATTTAATCTCACATAAAAAACTTTATAAAATTTGTCATGAGAGAAAAACTTATAACGCTTATAACAATTTTTTCTGTCTTATTATTTACTGCTGCTGGGCACACAGGTGATAATAATAATAGTCGACGAAGAAATAAAGTCTTAACACCATTAAACAAGACACAGATAGTAGTTGCACTGAAGTGTGGCTATAAAAAAGTTTTTAGTAAAAAACCTAATATGAATACCATTGCC
>JABHDX010000077.1 GCA_018672815.1 Gammaproteobacteria bacterium
GCTGAAAAATCTATTTTTGCTAGAAAAAATTACTTCTATCCAGATTTACCAAAAGGTTATCAAATTAGTCAATATGAATTACCTATAGTTTTTAATGGTTCAATTGAGATTCCAATTGATAATAACGATATGAAAACAATAAGAATTACAAGAGCACATCTTGAAGAGGATGCAGGTAAATCAATACACGATAAATTTGATAATGCTACTGCTGTTGACCTGAACAGAGCAGGCACGCCTTTACTTGAGATTGTCTCTGAGCCAGATTTAAGCTCTGCAGAAGAGGCATCAACATACATGCAAAAAATACATCAACTTGTCCGTTATCTAAAAATATCAGATGGCAATATGCAAGAAGGTTCATTTAGGTGTGATGCAAATATTTCTTTAAAGCCCATTGGCTCAAGTAAGCTTGGTACACGAGCAGAAATTAAAAATATAAACTCTTTCAGGTTTGTAGAGAAAGCTATTGAGTATGAAGTTGAACGACAAAAAGACATATTAGAAGAAGGTGGATCAGTTACCCAGGAAACTAGATTGTATGATTCTGATAAAAATGAAACTAGATCTATGAGAAGTAAAGAAGAAGCTAATGATTATAGGTATTTTCCTGATCCAGATTTATTACCTATTTTAGTAGATAAAGAACTTATCAAAGAAATTAAAATAGACTTACCAGAGCTTTTTGAACAAAAAGTAGATCGATACATTAAAGATTATTCAATCAAGAAAGCAGATGCTATAGAGATTGCAAAAAATATAGATATTGCGGAATTTTATGAAGCAATAATTTCTCGTTTTAAAGGTAACCCTCAGCAAGCTGCTAATTGGTTCCTTTCTGATTTAATGGGTCATATTAAAAAAGAAAATATTTCAATCACGGATTCCATAATTACACCCGAATCTTCTGCTGAGTTATTGCAAAGAATAGCTGATAATGTTGTATCAGCCTCAATGACAAAAATTATCTTAAAACAATTAATAGAAACGACTGACTCTGTTGATGAAATTATAGAAGCACAAGGACTTAGACAAATCTCTGATATCGATCAAATTGAAGCAATAATTTTAGAAGTTTTAGAATCATACCCAGACCAGAGGGAACAGTATTTATCAGGTAAAGAGCAGGTTCTAGGTTTTTTGATTGGACAGGTAATGAAAAAGACTTCTGGTAAGGCTAATCCTAAAATAGTGAATAAAATTTTATTAGAACAAATAAAAAAATAATCATATATTATAAGAATATATAGGGAGATCGAAGAATATAGAAGAAAATAAAGGGAGATAGAAGAAAAAAAACAATAATAATATAGGTAATTAGTGATTTAAATCACAACTATTGGACTTCTTTATTTTAAATGATTGATAGTAATTGTTCTTTAAGTCAAAAATAGAAATCCTACTATTCAATTCTGTTTTATGCCCTATTAAAATTTTTATAGCTTCAGTAGTCGCCATTATTCCTGCATTGCCAGCTACTGATGAGAGAATACCATTTCCTTCGCAGGTCTCTATATTTTCATCATTGGATTGGTAAAGGCAATTTAAACACCCGTCTATTAAACTATCATTTCTAAATACTGCAATATGACACTCATATCTTATGGCTGCAGCCATAATCATAGGTATTCTATTTCTTATACATATTTCATTCAGTTGTAATCTTGTTTGTATATTATCTGTACAGTCTATAACAATATTGACCTCTGAAATTATTTGATCTAATTCTGCATTATTTAGCTTTTTATCAATGCTTTCAATCACAACATTAGGGTTAAAATGATGAAGCTTTTCTTTAGCAACAGTTGCTTTATTTTGATTGATATTATTTTCCTGGAATAATACTTGTCTTGGAAGATTTGAGATTTCAATTGTATCGTAGTCACAAAGAATAATTTTCCCAACACCACTATTAACTAGGTAAAGGCTTGCTATAGTTCCTATTCCACCAATTCCCATAATCAGAATTGATGATTCTTCTATTAATTTTTGTGATTCTTCATCAAAATCATTTAATCTTAAATGACCACTATAGCGATGTGATTGTGTACTCATTTATTTCAAACTTTAAGAAAGCCTTCTGTAATTCTCGTATAACCATTATAATCTTTTGTCGATATGATATTTACAAGGTTAAAATTTTGCATCATATTTTGGCAGAATTGACTTTGATCAAACCCATGTTCCATAATTAAAGATCCACCGGGCTCTAGAAAGAATTGAGATTTTTGGATGATAGAATAAATTGATTCTCTACCCTTATTATTAGCAAATAAAGCTATTTCAGGTTCATATTTTAAGATAAATTCATCATAGGAAGATTTATCATCTTGGTCAATGTATGGAGGATTTACAACAATGCTGTTAAATTGCATTTTTTCTAGATTATTGAACCAATCGGAAATAACAAAATCAATGTTCTGAATATTATTTTCTAAAGCATTATATTTAGCTAATGATAATGCTTTTTTTGAGATATCCGTCGCTGTTATTAAAGAATTAGGTCTTTCTTTAGCTAATGATATCGATATAGCACCAGAGCCAGTCCCCAATTCTAGAATTTTATAGTTAACATTTTTCTTAGGTAGGTTCTTTAAAGCTCTTTCTACTAAACCTTCAGACTCAGGTCTGGGTATTAGGACATTTTTATTTACATTGAGTTTTACTGACCAAAACTCTTTTTTGCCAAGTATGTAAGCCATTGGCATACCATTAGATCTTAATTCTATTGATTGATTAAATACTTTTTCTTGTTTTTTATTAACACAAAAATTTTTTTTATAAAAATCAATTCTATTAATCTTTAAAGCATTAGCAAGAAGCATTTCTGCTTCCATTTTTGGGAATGTACAAATATCTTTTAATAAGCTAGAGCCTAGTTCTATTAGAGTATTACTAGCTGTTTCAGGCATATGTAATTAGTTTTCTAATTGCGACATTTGTTGAGCAGAATTTTCTTGTATTAATGCTTCAATCAAGCCATTAATATTACCTTCCATCACCTCTAATAGATTATAAACCGTAAGACCAATACGATGATCTGTGATTCTACCTTGGGGAAAATTATAGGTTCTAATTCTTTCAGAACGATCACCACTGCCAATTAACATTTTTCTTTCTTCAGCTTGCTGTTTAGCTACTTTTTCATGTTCCATGTCATTAATTTTAGCTCTCAATAAAGTCATAGCTGCTGCTTTATTTTTATGTTGGGATCTTCCATCTTGGCATTCAACAACAATCCCAGTTGGGATATGGGTTAGCCTTACAGCAGAGTCTGTTTTATTAACATGTTGACCGCCCGCACCCGAAGCTCTATAAGTGTCTACTCTGATATCACTGGGATTCATTTCTATTTCATCCACTTCATCCATTTCGGCAATAATAGCTACTGTACAAGCAGAGGTATGGATTCTTCCTTGAGATTCTGTTTTAGGTATTCTTTGAACCCGATGGGTACCTGATTCAAATTTTAATTGTGAGAATACGCTCTCGCCTAGAACTTTAGCAATAATTTCTTTGTAACCACCTTGACCACTTTCATTTTGATTCAATATTTCTATTTTCCAATTATTTTGCTCACAAAATCTTGCGTACATTCTAAATATATCTCCCACAAAAATAGCAGCTTCATCTCCACCAGTGCCTGCTCTAATTTCTAAAAATATGTTATTTTCATCCCTAGGGTCAGATGATAATAGTAGGGGGGTAATTTCCTCCTCAATTCTTTTTAATTGATCATCTATATCTAGAAGCTCTTCTTTTACTAAGGATTTGAGATCTTCATCATTATCTTCACTTAACTTTAGTGCGGATTCTTTTTCATCCATTAAAGATTTAAATTGTTCAAAAAGTGATACAACAGGACCCAGTCTGGAATATTCCTTAGATAGCTTAACCATCAAGCTATTATTTTTTTGAACCTCTTCTTCTGACAATTGATTTGCAATAGAATGGTATTGTTTAACTATTAAGTTTAATTTATTTATGACTGAGTCTTTCATTCAATATACCTATTACTGTAAAAGCTATTTTATACAGAAATTACATTTAAGTAGTCGATATTTAATAATTGCATTAGTTTTCTTACAACTTCTAGTCACTGGTTGCACAATCAATCAATCTATTAACAACTCAGTTGATTGGGTAGATCATAATATTTCTAATTATAAGATTAATGGATATAGACTCAAAGGTTCATTCACAGTAGAAATAAGAAATAGACCAATAATGAGTTCATTTGAGTTAAGCAATCATAATAACTCAACTGTATTTGTTGTCAGAAATTTTATAGGCCAAAGAATCTTAACTGAAAATAGTGGAAGTGTAATATCTATTTTAGATAAATTAGATATCGATTTTTCAAAAAAAGAATATGAAATATTAAACAGCTATAAAATTGATCTGCATTCTATTTTATTGGCAGATATTTCTAAGTTAGGTAATTATAGTTTTGCAGTTGATAAAGATGGAGTTCCAGAAAGTATAATTACTCCTGAATTGAATATCTTTTTTGATTCATTTCAGAGTATTAATAATATTATCATTCCTAGGAAAATTAGAATAACTTCAGAGCGGTTTAAGCTAACAATTGTGAATAGCACATTTGATAATATAGAAATATCTTCATGAGTAACTTGACAGTCTATAACAGCAACTTCAGAATGACACATCTAGTGGCTTAAAGAATTTTTTGGGGTGTAGCCAAGCGGTAAGGCAACGGGTTTTGATCCCGTGATGCGCAGGTTCAAATCCTGCCACCCCAGCCAAAAATAAGGCAGATTGTTTAATATATAAGGTATCCTTGTAAAATATGAATAAAGATAAACTAGTTATTTTTTCTGGCCCAGCATCACAAACATTGAGCTTGGATATTGCAAGATATATCAATCAACCTCTTGGATGGATTCAAGTTAAAGAATTTAGTGATGGAGAAACGAGCGTTGAAATTTCTGAGAATATTAGAGGAATGGATGTTTTTTTGATTCAATCCACTTGTTCTCCTGCTAACCAGCATTTAATGCAGCTACTGTTGATGGCAGATGCGTGCAAAAGAGCCTCTGCTAAATCAGTTTCAGCTGTGATTCCATATTTTGGTTATTCTAGACAAGACAGAAGACCAAGAAACTCAAGAGGCCCTGTTTCAGCTAAACTAGTAGCAGATTTAATTGAAAAGTCAGGTATTTCCAGGGTTGTTACAATAGATTTACATGCGGATCAAATTGAAGGTTTCTTTTCAATACCTGTTGATAACATTTACTCATCCCAGGTTCTTTTGAGTGATATATGGAAAAATAAGTATCAAGATCTCGTCATTGTATCTCCTGATGTGGGAGGTGTATTAAGAGCTAGAGCTATAGCAAGAAGATTAGATAATGCCGGACTAGCTATTATTGATAAACGAAGAGAAGAGGCTAATAAGTCCGAAGTAATGAACATCATTGGTGATGTTGATGGTAAAACAACTATTATCTTTGATGACATGATAGACACAGCAGGAACCCTCTGTAATGCAGCTGCTGCCCTTAAAGAAAAAGGTTCTATTAAAACAGTTGCTTATGCAGCCCACCCTATTTTATCCGGTCCAGCAATAGATAGAATAAAAGAATCAGAGCTTGATGAGTTGGTTGTAACAGATACTATTCCTTTGACAGATGAAGCAATGAATATAGGAAAAATTAGACAACTCTCTGTTGCAGAACTAATAGGTGAAACAGTGAATAGAATAGTTGGAGATGAATCAGTAAGTTCGCTTTATGCAGATTAAGTATTTTTTTATAATAAAAGGCAGATAATTCTAGTTTCATTGGTAAACATCGGTTATTATTCACCACCATTTTATTGAAAAAATAATAAAAGAATTTAAACAGTGTTCGAGAAAAAATAATGAGTAATGAATTTAATTTAATAGCAGAACTAAGAGAGCAAGGAGAAGGTACTTCGAGTTCAAGGCGTTTAAGAAGATCTGGTCTTGTTCCAGGTGTTATTTATGGTGCAGGTAAAGATACTATAAAGCTATCCATTGATCACAATCAGTTACTCAGAAAACTAAATATAGATAATTTTTTATCCAGTATAATTAGTATTAATATTAATGATAAGAAAGAAGATGTCTTAATTAAAGACATTCAGGTTCATCCTTCGAAGCAACAAGTAATGCATTTGGATTTTCTTAGAATTAAATCTGATGAAGTTATTAGAGTTAAGGTACCGGTTATTTTCTTGAATGAAGATTCAGCAACAGGCGTTAAATTAGAAGGAGGCACGGTTACTCCATTAATGAATGAGATTGAAGTTAGTTGTTTGCCAAGAGATCTCCCAGAGCATCTAGAGATTGATATTATCGATATGAAAGTTGATGATATGCTTTATTTGGAAGATATTGTGCTGCCTAGTGGAGTGGAGATTACCTTATTGACACAAGAAGAACCAAGTAATGAGCCAGTTGTTGCAGTCAGAGTTCTTAGAATTGCAGAAGAAGTTGTTGAAGAGGTTGAACTAGGAGAGGGAGAAGAAGGCGCCGAAGAAACTGATTCAGATGGTGATGAAGAGACTACAGAAGAGGAGTCTGAATCCAATAGCGATTGATTATGCCTCTCGCTTATACCATTCCTAAGGTTTTTATTGGTTTAGGTAATCCTGGAGACCAATACAATAAAACACGACATAATTTAGGTTATGAGTATTTATATCATCTATCTAAACGTTATCCATTTACAGAATTTAAAAATGAGAGCAAGGTACTTGGCTCTATTTCAAAATCTATATCTTTAGAACAAGAGGTAATTCTTTTTAGACCATCAAAATATATCAATGAATCAGGAGAGTCGATCAGAAAACTTTTGAATTATTTTAAGATCGATCTTTCAGAAGTATGTATTATTCATGATGACTTAGATTTGGAACCGGGTGTGATGAAAATCAAATATGATGGTGGACATGGCGGACACAATGGTCTCAGAAGTATTTTCAAATCATGTCAAGGAAGCGCTTTTCTAAGAATTAGAATAGGCATAGGTCATCCGAACCATCATAATGTCATTAACTATGTTCTTTCAAAACCAAAAGCTGAAGAAGAAAGAAAAATACACTCAGCGCTAGATTCAGCAATTGATGCTACGGATTTTCTTCTTAAGAATGGAGTAGAGAAAGCAATGAGCGTTTTTAATCAAAAAGTCTAATTTCTATTATTTATCAACTGAGTTCCATTTCCTAAAGCTTTGAGTTTAGCTATGGCTATTTCTGTAGATAAGGGTGCCATACCACAATTACTGCTTGGTATCAGTCTTTCTCGATCAACAAATTTAAGAGCCGAGAGTATATTATTTTCTACCTCTTCTGCAGTTTCAATAACATCAGAAACAACAGTGACTACCCCCACCATAATTTCTTTATCTGGAAGTAATAACATTAATTCGGGCGATACTTTGGACCCTGAAAATTCTAGAGAGACTTGATTAATATTGCTGTCATTAATGCTGGGAAAAATTGTTTTATATTCCAACCATTGATCGCCGAGCGTTTGTTTCCAATTTATATTTTCCTTAATGCCATATCCATAGCATACGTGAACCGCTGTTTTGCATTTTAAGCCTTCAATTGCAGTTTCCAATGCCTTGACTCCCCAGTTTATCGTTTCTTGATTAAAAGAATTAAAAGCTGGCTCATCAAATTGAATAATATCAATACCTGCTTTTTCGAGAGCTTTAGCTTCTATGTTTAGTATTTGTGCAAAAGCAAAGGCCATTTCTTCTCTTGTTTGATAATAATTATTAGCAATCGTATCGCAGATTGTCATTGGTCCAGGTAGTGTGAACTTGGTTTTCTTTTTTGTATTTTTCCTTAAAAACTCTGCTTCTTTAAGATGAATGATTTCAGGCCTGATAATTGCTTCTGTAACAGTAGGTACTTCCACTGTATATCTATTATTTCTGATTCCCATTTTTGTTTTTTGATTCCAGCTTATGCCCTTTATCTTTTGTAAGAAGCCATGAACAAAATGAATTCGAAATTGCTCACCTTCTGTGATGATATCAAGACCAGCTGATTCTTGGACTTGGATCCA
>JABHDX010000078.1 GCA_018672815.1 Gammaproteobacteria bacterium
AGTATATTTATACATGTCATAAATTTCTCCACAAGCAGTTTGTTTTCCATCAAATTTTGGTCCATACCAAGATGCTATTCCTCTTTTTTTATAGTCTTTACTAGAAGCCAGAGTTCGGTATCTTTTACCTTTTACAACATATCTTTCTTTTCCATCTCTTTCATATGTGCAACCGTCATTTAAGATTTTAATGACTTCTTTTTTAGATAAATCAGACTTAAAAACAGGGGGTTGAGTGGAGCAACTACTGATAATTACTAATATGGATAAGACAAGAGATTTTTGAGAGATAATTCTCATCTCTACTCAACAATTGATTGTATACTTTCACCCAACTGATACACAGCTAAGGCATACATAACATTTCTATTATAAGTAGTAATTACATAGAAATTATGGAAACCAATGAAAGATTTTTCTTTATTTAATTCCTCCAAATATATTGGTTGTGCAGCAGAGGTATTTGGCAATGATGTTGTCAATTTAAAGCCGGCATGTTTTAGCTCTTGGATCGTATACTTAGGTTTAATAGTTTTAGAGAAATAAGAGCTCAATTCGCTTTCTATTGTAGTGCTTTCGCTGAGGATATCTTCATTGCTTTGCCATCCATTTTTTTCTAAGTAGTTTCCCACACTCATTACAACATCATCCCATGAATTAAATAAGTCAATTTTCCCATCAGAGTTTCCATCAATAGCAAAAGTTCTATAACTAGATGCTATGAACTGAGGTGCACCCATGGCACCAGCATAGGAGCCTTTTATGGACTCAATTGGAAGGTTTTGTTCTCTGCAAAGGTAAAATAATTGAATCAGCTGTTTTTTAAAGAAGTCACTTCTTGGTGGGTAACCCGCTACAAGTGTATAGAGAGAGTCAATGACCTTATAACTCCCTTGAATTCTGCCAAAATATGTTTCAACACCAAGTATTCCTAGGAGAATTTCTTTTGGTACACCAGTTTTATTTTCTGCTCTTGTGAGTAATTCTTGGTGTTGATTGGCAAAGATAACACCAGCAGCTATTCTTTTAGGAGTCATGAAAATATTTCTATATTCTGCCCATGTTTTTGTTTTTTCTGCTGGCTTTGAAATATTCTCTATTAACTGTGGCAAATAGTTTATTTGGTCAAAAATAGAGACAACATATTGTTCATCAAAACCATGTTCTTTGACAAGCTCAGTTATTAATCTTTGATTAAGCTCTTCATTCTTATTAGCAGACACAGAGGAAATCAAAAGTAGAGTGGAAAGAGCGAGTGTTTTTAAGAAAAATTGTATTGAGCTATTTTTAATAATCATTATTTTGATACCAGTCTTTTGTGGGTTCCAACTGACATTAACATGCCTAGTAAAATCATTAAAGTTACCATGGAAGTTCCACCTCTACTGATTAAGGGAAGTGGCACACCAACGACTGGTAAAAGACCAATTGTCATTGAGATATTTACAAAGACATAGATGAAGAAAGTCAGACTAATACTTGCTGCAATTAGTCTGGAAAATAAATCTTGAGAATTAATAGCTATCAATATTCCTCTTCCAACTATAAATAAATAAATACATATAATGATGGCAATTCCTATTAATCCAAATTCTTCAGCCAGTATAGAAAAGATAAAATCAGTTGTTCTTTCAGGCAGAAAATCAAGCTGGCCTTGACTTCCATTTAGCCAACCTTTACCAAACAAACCACCTGAACCAATGGCAATTTTTGATTGTATAATATGATATCCAGCACCTAGGGGGTCTTTTTCTGGATCAAGAAAAGTTAGAACTCTTTTTCTTTGAAATTCATTGATCAGAGGCCAAATTAGAGGGAGTGATGTTAAAAAAAGTGTAAAAGCTATAAATAAATAACGTTTCTTAATCCCGGATAAGAAGATAACAATTAACCCAGAGAATGCGACAAGAAGGGATGTTCCTAGATCCGGTTCTAGATATATAAGATATGTTGGCAATATAACAAGCATGACTGCAATAGCGATTGAAATATTAGATGGTGGTAAAGATTCTCTAGCAATATATCGTGCTACCATGAGAGGCATGCCTATTTTCATTAGCTCTGATGGTTGAAAACTAATTCCAATATTTAACCATCTTGTTGCACCATTTCTAGTTTCGCCAAAAATAAGAACTAAACCTAATAGTAAAAAACAAAATGAATATAACCAAGGAGCAATTCTTTCATAATTTAAAGGGCTCATTTGAGCTATCAGAATCATCGCTCCTAATGAAAAGCCAATTCTGAGAGATTGATTGATAACAGCATTGATATCACTATTTGAAGCACTATATATTGCAATCAGGCTGATGGAAAATAGAATTAAAAAGGCAATTAATAAAGGTATATCTATATGAAATTTTCTAAACAGATCTTCGCTAGATAAGCGATTATGATTTTTATCAAATGCCATCTTGCCTCTCTGAATTTAGTATTGCCTGCATAATTTTTTCAGCAACAGGTGCTGCAGATACTCTTCCACCGCCTCCATTTTCAACAATTATAGTTAAAGCAATTTTAGGTTTTTCTAGAGGGGCAAAGCCTATAAATAAACCATGATCTTTTAATTCTTCTGGAATTTCTTTTGTACTTGATTTATCTATACTAAAGACTTGTGAGCTTCCTGTTTTTCCTGCAACTGATACATTGGGTTGAAAAATACCATAAGCCGTTCCTCTTCTCTCATTAACTACAGCAACCATTCCTTGATGAATAATGTCCCAATGTTCTTGTTTGATGTGTTGAAGATTGTTAATTTCTTCAGTTGAGGTATAGGTAAGCTCACCTGTTTTTATATTCTCTATAGCTCGAACTAAATGCGGTCTAAAAGCACTTCCTCTATTTGCAATCATCGCAGTAGCCATAGCTAATTGCAATGGAGTAGCCAGCATATATCCCTGTCCAATTCCTGTTATGACTGTTTCACCTTGATACCAACTCTGATTTTGTTTTGATTTAAAGTTATTTTTTTTCCACTCACGATTTGGGATGATACCCTTTTTTTCTGAGCCTAAATCAATCAATGTTTTTTTACCTAAATTAAATTTAGATAAAAATGAACTCATCTTTTCTATACCCATATCTACAGCTAATTCGTAAAAATAAACGTCACACGATGCTTGAATAGCCCTTACAGTATTGACTGATCCATGTCTGGCCCAATCGTTAAATGGTCTGGAATAATTAGGAAGAAGATAATGTCCCTCACAAGGTATGAAATTATCAGGATTGATGTATCCCATATCTAGCCCACCTAAAGCCAACATTGGTTTGATGGTAGAACCTGGTGGATATTGTCCAGCAATTGCTCTATTGAATAAAGGCTTGTTTTTATTATTTTGGAAAGCTTTGTATTCAGATATACTCATGCCCTGACTAATTTTATTAGGATCATACGAAGGAGTGCTGATAAAAATGAGAACCTCACCATTAGTTGGATCAATGCCTACAACAGCACCTTTTTTTCCTTGCATGGCATTGTATGCAATTTCTTGTAAATGACTATCTAGAGTTAGGATAAGATTATTTCCCGGTTGAAAAGGTTCTGTATCTAGTCGATCCATGACTCTTCCTCTAACATTCACTAAAAGTTTTTCTTTTCCTGGGTAACCATGAAGAGTAGTTTCATAATCTCTCTCAATTGATGTTTTACCAATTTGTTCTTTTCCTGTATAGATGGATGAATCAAATCTCAGATAGTCTTTCGATGATATAGAGCCAACATAGCCAAGTGCATGGGAGAACATATCTGCTTTTGGGTAATATCTCACAAGCCTAGATTTAATATCTATGCCTTTAAATATATTTCTATTATTAGCAAAAATAGCTATTTGTTTTTCAGAAAGCTTAGTATTTAGTGTGATTGACTTAAACTGATAACTTTTTTCAATTCTCTCTGTTAGTTCGCTAATCTTATTTTTATTGATTAAGTTAAGACGACCTAATTCATCCAATATTTTATCTATCTGTTGTACTTGTTCAGGTATCATTTCAAGTTGGAATACCGGTCTATTCTCAGCTAAAATATCGTTATTCCTATCAAATATCAATCCTCTACTTGGGGGTATGGATTGCATCCTAATAGTATTATTTAGAGAACGTAATTTGTATTGATCCGAGTCATAAATTTGTAAAAAAATCAAACGTATAAAAATAATTGAAGCCAATATTAGAATTAATAATGAAGAGAATAATATACGATTTAGAAAAATATTTTGATCTTCTTTTTGAGTTATAATCGATTTAAATACCATAGAGTTATCTACTGTTTATTTTTGATTGTAAGCTTTCTAATAATCCCATAAATAAGGGCCAAATCAAAGATCCTAGTAATACGCTGATTATTTTTGATTGTGAGATTACTATTTTCCCAATTATTCCATCTATCCAAAGATGCATCATCTCATTTATCAACAGTAGAATAAGAACTGCAAACATCATTTGCCATATCGGAAATACTCTAATTTGCAGTCTGAACCTATAGGTAACATAAGTCATAAAAGATAAAGCAAGAGAAGACTCACCAAGAATACCACCTTGCAAAATATCAAGTATTAGTCCTATTAGAAATGCTGAAAAAAGACCAATGATAGAAGG
The DNA here is from genome assembly GCA_018672815.1 of Gammaproteobacteria bacterium. The sequence continues at coordinate 4,597 of JABHDX010000078.1, forward strand.
AGTCATAATTGTAAAAAATAACAAAGACAATGCTACCCATGGAATTTTTAAGAAAGATAGATTTTCTGATAATGGGATTATTGATAGAATGCTTGAAAATATTAAAATCAGCCAAACAAAGAAAAATTTTGATAGTTGATTACTCATTGTGATGATCTTTCTTATTATTTTGTATAACCAAAACTTCATTAATATTTTTTAGATTAGCAATTGGTCTAGCTTCAATTTTAAGGTAGGGTTCCCCCTGTATCATTTCTATGTCTGAAACTATTGCTACTGGATATCCTTCTGGGTATCTTCCACCTAAACCTGATGTAATTAATACATCGTTTATCTGTATATCACTATTATTAGGCAGATCATTGAGAATAATTTCATCGTAAGAACCAGTGCCAATTGCTATTGCTCTAAAGCCATTTCTTGCAATTTCAATAGGGATACCATGTTCAGGATCTGTAATAAGAAGAACCTCAGAAGCCAGTAATTGATCACGAAAAATATGACCAATAATTCCACTAGAGTCTGCAATTGCAGCTCCTAGTTGTATACCATCAATGCTTCCTTTATTAATAATAATTTGATGTTTATTATTGTCTTGATTTATTGAAATAATATCAGCAAAAATAAATTTTTCTTCATCGTCTGGTTTTGCCTTTAGAAGTTCAAATAATCTTTTATTTTCAGATTCGAGTTTATATGTTTGTTGTACTTTTGAACGTAGCTGTATATTTTCTTTTTTTAATTGTTGGTTTTCAGTCAAGATCGTTTCTCTATCACTCAATCTATTTTTGAAGTTATTGATTAACTTTTTAGGAGTATTTGCTGCAATTTGCAGGGGCAGAACTGTTAATGAGAGGTACGATCTTAATTTATTTATATAGTTGCCTTGAAAATCTAAGTACATCATTCCTAAGGAAATAATAAATATCAGGATAATTCTCAATCCACTAAAGTTGGGGTTTGATCGATCAATTGTATTTTTTTTTGTAAACGGCATGAAGTATAGTCATCCGTTATTTATATTTCTTTAGCTGTCAACTCAATTCAAAAAAATCAGCACCATGTTGGTCCAATATTTCAATAACTTTTCCTCCACCTCTTGCAACACAAGTAAGAGGATTATCTGCAAGTATTACAGGTAAACCCGTTTCTTCAGATAGTAATTTATCTATATTTGCTAACAAAGCACCTCCTCCTGTAAGCACTATACCTCTTTCAGCTATATCTGAGCCAAGTTCTGGAGGTGTTTGTTCTAAGGCAGACTTTAATGCATTTGCTATTGCTTGAAGCGGTTCTTGAAGAGCGTCTAAAATTTCATTGCTATTTAGCGTAAAGGTTCTTGGAACACCTTCAGATAAATTCCTTCCTTTAACAGAGATTTCACCCACAGATTCCCCAGGATAAGCGCTTCCTATTTCATGTTTTATTCTTTCCGCGGTCGCTTCCCCTATTAACATTCCATAATTTCTTCTAATGAAATTGATAATAGCTTCATCAAAAGTATCTCCTCCAATTTTAATTGAATTACCATAGACAATTCCATTCAGAGATATCACTGCAATCTCGGATGTGCCACCTCCTATATCTACAACCATGGAACCTCTTGCCTCATGTACGGGGAGTCCAGCTCCAATGGCAGCCGCCATTGGTTCTTCTATTAAGTAAACTTTTCTTGCACCAGCACCTTCTGCTGATTCTCTGATTGCTCTTCTTTCAACTTGTGTTGATCCATAAGGAACGCAAACCAATACTCTGGGACTAGGTCTAAAATATCTTGTACCATGAGCTTTTTTTATAAAAGCTTGCAGCATAGCTTCTGTGACTATGAAATCAGCTATAACACCATCTTTCATAGGCCTTATGGCCTCAATCGAACCAGGTGTTCTGCCTAACATTGCTTTGGCATCAGTACCTACAGCTACTACAGTCTTGGATGGTCTCCCATTTTCATTTCTAAGAGCAACAACTGATGGTTCATTTAAGACAACACCTTTGCCTCTTGCATATACGAGAGTATTAGCTGTTCCGAGATCTATTGATAGATCATTAGAGAAATATCCTATAATATTTTTGAACATATTTATTTTTTTTAATTAAAAGCCTGAAGGACTACTCTAACAACGTGTAGGATTTTCAGCAACAGGAAGTTATCATTAGAACCTAGTTTTATTAATTAAATCACATCATGACTATAAAAAAATCTGACATCAATCATATCTGTGATCTATCTAAGTTAAGAGTTGGCGATAATGAAATCATAACTTTTACTAAACAAATTTCAGATATTCTCAATATGATCCAGGAATTGGAAGAGGCTGATACTAAAGGCATTAAGCCTATGGCGCACCCTATGAATATGAGCCAACGTTTAAGAAATGATGTGCCTCTATCCAATAATGATAGAGATCTTTATCAAGATAATGCTGTGGATTCTGAAGATGGATTTTATAAAGTTCCCAAGGTTATAGATTAATTGGAAATATTAATGGATCGATTTACGCTAAAAAAACTTATTAATATGATTTCTCAAAGAGAGATTTCGAGCGCAGAACTGGTGTCTACTTATTTAGATAGGATAAAGAAATACGATCATTCTCTTAATTCTTTTTTAACTTTAAATGAGGAAAGCGCTAGAGAGCAATCTTTGATAGCTGATAAAGTAATACAAGCAGGTAATTATAGTTTGTTAACTGGAATACCATATGCGTCTAAAGATATTTTTTGCACCAAGGGAATAAGAACAACATGTGCTTCAAAGATGCTCGAAAATTTTATACCTCCCTATGATTCTACAATTATAGATCGCATTAAAAGCAGTGGAGCAATTTTAATGGGAAAAACTAATATGGATGAATTTGCAATGGGTTCATCCAATGAAACTAGTTATTTTGGTCCAGTTCAAAATCCTTGGAATCTGGAAAGATCACCGGGAGGTTCATCTGGAGGATCTGCAGCAGCAGTAGCCTCTGGCATTATTCCAATAGCACTTGGAACAGATACAGGTGGATCAATCAGACAACCCGCTGCATTCACTGGCATCACAGGATTGAAGCCCACATATGGAAGATGTTCTAGATATGGAATGATTGCTTTTGCATCCAGTTTAGATCAAGCAGGCTTATTGGCTCTAACAGCAGAAGATATATCTATTTTTTTAGAAGTAATGTCTGGGTTTGATCCTTTAGACTCTACAAGTGTAGAGCAAGATGTTCCAAAATATAGTGACCTCATTGATAGTTCTATAGAAGGAAGAACTGTGGGCATTCCAAAAGAATTTTTTAATGATTCACTAGATTCTGAATCTCAGAAACTACTCGATCAAGGGATTGCAATATACGAGAAATTGGGAGCCAAGATTATTGAGATATCATTACCAAATATAGGTTATTCAGTTCCAACATATTATGTGGTTGCTTCAGCGGAGTGTTCTTCAAATTTAGCGAGATATGATGGAATTCGTTATGGTTATAGAGATGATGATATAGAAGACTTAGATGATCTTTATCGAACAAATAGGCAAATTGGATTTGGTGACGAAGTGAAGAGAAGGATAATGACAGGTACTTATGTTTTATCGGCAGGATATTATGATGCTTACTATTTAAAAGCCCAAAAGGTTAGGCAGCTAATATCAAATGATTTTGAGGAGGCCTTCAAAAAAGTAGATCTTATTGTTGGGCCAACTACACAGTCACCAGCATTTAAAATCGGTGAAAAAATAGATGATCCAGTTTCAATGTATATGAATGATATATATACAATTTCATCAAATTTAGCAGGCCTTCCAGCTCTATCACACCCAATAGGATTGATTGATAATTTACCAATTGGAATGCAATTAATAGCTCCTCACTTCGAAGAATCTCGATTATTAAATTTTTGTAATCTATTTCAACAAGAAACTGATTATCATATGCAACAACCCCAGGCTTTTCTTGATGCTTCGCATTAATTGATCATTATGAAATGGGAAACAGTTATCGGTTTAGAAATACATGTTCAGCTAGCATGTAAGAGTAAAATATTTTCAAGTTCTTCTACTAAATATGGTATGTCACAGAATACTCAAGCATCTCTGGTGGATCTTGGTTATCCAGGTGTCCTTCCTGTTTTGAATCAACAAGCAGTTATCATGGCTATTAAATTTGGCCTGGCGGTTGATGCTGAGATTGCTGAAAAATCTATTTTTGCTAGAAAAAATTACTTCTATCCAGATTTACCAAAAGGTTATCAAATTAGTCAATATGAATTACCTATAGTTTTTAATGGTTCAATTGAGATTCCAATTGATAATAACGATATGAAAACAATA
>JABHDX010000079.1 GCA_018672815.1 Gammaproteobacteria bacterium
AATGCTTGATATCTCCCACTATGGCGACTTTTATTTTTTTAAAATTATCTGTATGTCTTTGGATAGTTAAAAGATCTAGTAAGCCTTGTGTAGGATGTGAAATAGATGATTCTCCTGCATTGATTAAGTGCGAATTTTCTCCAATGTTATTTTTTAGAGTCTCTAGAAATCCCTTTTTTTTATGTCGAATTACAAAATAGCTCACACCCATTGCTTCAAGTGTCTTGATAGTATCAATGATCGTTTCACCTTTCGTTCTTGAAGAATGCTCTTCATCAATATTTAGAACATTACTCCCAAGTTTTGTGGCAGCTATTTGAAAAGAACTTCGAGTTCTTGTGCTGGGCTCAAAAAAAATATTAGCCAGATCAACTCCTTGAAGAATTTGTTCTGAGGATGAGGCATTATTTTTCTTGGATAGGAAGTATTCAGCTAACTCAAGAAGGTCACAAATCATCTCCTTTTCAAGATCTTTTAAATAAAGCAGATGTTTCAACACTCCTGTTCCTTATAGAATTTATTATTTATTTTACGATTCAATATCATTTAATTTTAACCATTGCTCTAAAATAATTTTTGCTGCAGTGCTATCGGTTTGCCCCTTTTTGATTCTATTTTTTAGCACACCGGATTGTCTCTTATCTTTTAATTCTTGTTTAGCCATCTGAGTACTAAAACCTTCATTAATCAATATTGTTGGAATTGTATATTTTTTTTCTAGAGCAGATGAGAATATTTTAATTTTTGTAATTAGTTTTTTTGTTTGTTTATTCTCTGAATCCGGAATACCAATAATTGCTTTTTGTGGTTTAAAATCTGAGATGATTTCATCCAAATCATTCCATTTTGGTTGCCCATTAATCATTTTTATAGCAGGCATAGGTGTTGCTGTATTGGTAATCGTTTGTGCAATTGCAACACCAATCTTTTTTGTTCCAAAATCAAAACCTATGAAAACATTCACGCTCATATCATTTTTTACTTTCTTTATTTATTAAGCATGGCCAATCTCATTACTCATATTATTAATATTAATGCCAAGCCTCTGAATTGCATATTCCCATCGACTGTCATAGGGTGTATTAAATAAAATATTATCGTCTGAAGGAGCACATAGCCAAGAATTAGTTTTTAGCTCGTCCTCTAATTGTCCAGCACCCCAACCAGCATAACCCAATACCAAAAGTGAATCTTTTGGACCGTTGCCAGAAGACATTTCTTCTAAGATATCTCTAGATGTGGTGATGTTAAATTGTTTATTGATTTTTGAGGTATGTTTATAGTGACCGTCCTTATGGATAACAAAACCTCTTTCCGAACCCATAGGACCACCTTGCATAATAGGTACATTAGTAAAATGATTGACGCTATTGAGATCCAATTCATTAAATATTTCCTCAATACTGTTTGTTGCAGGTCTATTGATGATTAAGCCAAGCGAACCCATTGCATTATTTTCACAAATTAGTGTGACTGTTTTATAAAAATTTGGATCATTCAAATTCGGTGAAGCGATCAGTAATTGTCCTGTTAAATTATCAATTATTGATTGATTATTTCTCATTCAACACTTTTTCTAACTGGTCGAAGAGAATAGTTGAGACACTGTATTGATTGTATTTATCTATTTCTCTCATTCCTGTTGGGCTTGTAATATTAATTTCAGTTAGGAACTCTCCAATGACATCGATACCGGCAAATAAAATTCCATTTTCAATCAGTGTCGATGCAATGGTATTGCATATTTCTTTATCTCTCTTATTTAAAGGACGAACTTCAGGTTTAGCACCCACCACTAAGTTTCCACGATTTTCCGTTTCAGAGGGTATTCTGGCAAGAAGAAAGTCGCAATGTTTCCCATTAATAATATGTATCCTCTTATCACCAGTTTTAATTTCTGGTATATAAGTTTGTGCCATGATGGTTTGTGTGAAGTCTGCAGTGACAGCCTCGAGTATAGAGCCTGTATTAAGATCATTTTTTTCAATAACAAAGATAGATTTACCTCCCATTCCATCGAGAGGTTTGACAACGGTTTTATCTTGGTTTGAGATAAAACTTCTGAGCTCCTTTTCTGAAGAGCTGATCAAAGTCTTAGGAGTTAAGTTTGGAAAAAGGCTAATACTGACTTTTTCATTAAAATTTCTTAAAGCATCAGGACGATTAACGACCAATGTTCCACTAGAAGACGCTAAATCAAGTATGTAGGTGGTATATATGTATTCTTTATTAAATGGTGGATCTTTCCTCATTAGGATGATGTCAAAATAAGACAATTCTTTGGCTGTATCATCTTCAAGTGAGAACCATTCAATTGGATTATCTTTTACCTTTAATTTTTGTCCTGATCCAATGGCCTTACCATCAATAATTTTAAGATCTTTCTGCTCCAAATACGTTATCTCATAAGATCTGGATTGTGCCTCCAACAAGAGATCCAGGGTCCCATCTTTTTCAGGAGTGATCCCGCTAATTGGATCCATAATTACTGCTAATTTCATATTGATATATTTTTTCTCAGATTAATACTAGTTATATTAAACTAATTGGCCAGATCCCCATATAGATATTGCAAAATACTGATAATCATAATTGGTGCAGTTTCGGTTCTCAGAAGCCTAGGGCCTGTTCTTATTGTTCGATAACCAGTTTGTTGTGCCATATATTTCTCAGATTCAGTGAATCCACCCTCAGGTCCAATAGCGACAGTGGCATTTTTGATTTGTTTAGTTTTAAGTTCTTCAGATCCTGTGGTATCAAGAAAGAGGGAGAGTTCAGTCTTATATAAGCTTAGTAATTCTTTATTCAGTTGAGCTGGTTTTTCTATTGATGGCAATTTAACTCGACCTGATTGTTCAGCTGCATTAACAATGACATTCTTCCAATGATCCATTTTTTTCGGAGTATTTCTACTATTGAGCTGCACTACAGAGTTATTTGTTACTATTGGTATGATTCTACTAACACCTAATTCCGTTGCTTTTTGGATTGCTAAATCCATTCTTTGACTTCTTGACACGGATTGCAACAAAGTAATGTTTAGAGGTGATTCTGCAATGGGTTTGTGCTTTTTGATTAACTGAATTTCAACAGCCTTTCTTTTTTTAACGAGGATTTCTGCATCCCATTCAAAACCAGTGCCATCAAAAACTGATAGTTTATCACCTTCTTTAAATCGTAAAACCTTCGTTAAGTGATGAGCAGTATCACCTGATAAGATGATTTTTTTTAATCCTTTGGTTATTGGCTGACAATAAAACCTCTGTTTTCTCTTACTTCTCATTCCACTCTAATATTATAATTGGGTATACTAATATTGATTAATTCATCTTTAGTTTCTATTCTAAACCATGCAACGTCAGGAGTGATAGAAAAATGGGTTTTACTAAAAACATTGTATTTGTGGAAGGCGCTAGAATACCTTTTTTAAGATCTGGAACTGCTTATGATGATCTTTCCACATATGAGTTAGGTCATTTGGCAATTAAAGGTATTTTAACTCGTACTGGAATTAACCCCTCTGATATTGATGAAGTCATCATGGGAAATGTAGTAGCAAATGTAAAAACACATAATGTTGCAAGAGAATCAGCATTGTTAGCTGGTATTCCTGAGTCGGTTCCATGCTACACAGTAAGTCAGGCTTGTATTTCTGCTAATCGTGCTATTGCAGATGCAGTTGGTAATATTTTGTCAGGCCAAGCAGAAGTCATCATAGCAGGAGGGGTTGAAAGTGCTTCTGATGCTCCTATTGGTTATAAAAAAAGGATGAGAAAAAAATTAATTAAGGCACAAAAAATAAAGTCTCCACTGCAAGGGTTAAAATTTTTATTCTCATTGAGGCCAACTGACTTTTTACCAGATCCACCCAGTATCTCAGAGTTTTTTACAAAAAGAAGTATGGGAGATGATGGAGAAATCATCGCTTCAAAATATGGTGTGACCCGAGAAGAAACAGATGCTTTTGCTGCCCGTTCTCATCAACTGGCTGCTAAAGCAAATAAAGAGGGCGCATTTAAAGATATTGTTGAAGTTTCACTACCACCCAAATTTATACCTATCAAAGAGGATAATGGAGTTAGGGGAGATACAACAGTTGAAGCTATCGCAAAGTTAAAGCCAGTTTTTGATAAAAAACACGGCACATTTACTGCTGCGAATTCTTCTTTTTTGACTGATGGAGCTGCTGCAACCTTGATTATGACTGAAGAGAAAGCAATTGAACTTCAGTTGCAACCTAAATCAAGAATTGTTGATTTTGTCTTTACAGGGCAGAGCCTAGATGATGAATTGCTCTTAGGACCTGCTTATGCGATACCAAAGGTACTGGAAAAAACTGGATTGACTATAGATGAAATTGATTTTTTTGAATTACACGAGGCATTTTCTGGACAAGTTTTAGCAGTATTAAAAGCTCTAGAGTCAGAAGAATTTTCAAAACATAAGCTTGGTTTAAAAGAGAGTATAGGCAGTATTCCTATGGAGAAAATAAATACTGAAGGCGGCTCACTTTCCATAGGCCATCCTTTCGGAGCAACTGGCGCGCGCCTGCTTACAATGGCCTCTAATAAATTAATTAAGGAAAATGGTAAGTATGCTCTAATTGCTGCTTGTGCCGCAGGCGCTCATGGACATGCAATGATAATAGAAAAGTATGAATGAAAAAATGGACTCAAAACAAAGTAAAAATGTGACGATAGAGATTAGGGATGCTGTAGCTGTTATTTGGCTTGATAAGTCCAATTCAGAACAAAATATTATGTCTTTTGACTTACTTAGTGATTTTGAAAAGACTTTTGTTGCTTTGGAAAATGATGATTCTATTGAGGGTATTGTATTAATCAGTAAGAAAAAGGATTTCATTGCTGGTTTTGATATCCATTCTTTTAAAGCAGAGAAGAAAGGAGACTTCATTCCTGTATTTCAGGAAGGCCATCAATTTCTTCAGTACATAGAAGATTTTCCTAAGCCTATTGTTTCAGCTGTTCATGGCGTTTGTTATGGGCTCGGCTTAGAAATTACTTTAGCCTGTCAAGGAAGAATAGCTTCTGATGATAGGCGAACAAAATTTGGCTTACCTGAGGTTAAATTAGGTATTCTCCCAGCTGGCGGTGGAACCCAGAGGCTTCCAAAACTAATTGGTGCAAGTGGAGCATTAGATATGATGCTGACAGGTAAAGATACCTATGCGAAGAAGGCTTTAAAAATAGGTTTGGTTGATGAAGTTGTAAACCAAAATAAACTTTTAAATGCAGCTTGCTCAATGGCCAAAAAATTGAAGAATAATTCAGCAAAGAAAATAAGGAAACAATCTTTGATGAATCGATTTCTGGATCATACATTCATTGGAAATAAATTAGTTTTTAATCAAGCTAGAAAAACTATTAACAAGATGACAAAAGGACATTATCCAGCACCCTTAGCTATCATTGATTGTGTTGAGGTAGGCCTAAAAAAAGGCATCCATGTAGGTTACCAAAGAGAGTCAGAATTATGTGAAGAGTTGATCATTGGTGATGTTAGTAAAGAATTAATGAATATCTTTTTTACATCTACTGAGAAAAAGAAAAACCCAATTACTGCAAAATTTTCCACTGTTCATTCAATGGGCATTATGGGTGCAGGGTTCATGGGTGCTGGTATTGCAGAGATTTCTATCAAAAATGGGATGAATGTATTAATAACAGATGTAGCAGACAAAAACATCTCATATGCGAAAAAAGAAATTTGGAAGCGACTTGCAAAAAAAGTGAAGAGAAAAGCCATCACATCCCTACAAGCTAAAGAGATTATTCATCGCATGAGAGGCAATGTTGCGATAGATGAATTTTCAAAAGTAGATTTAGTTATAGAAGCTGTTTTTGAAAATATGAGTTTAAAAAAAGAAATTATTGCAAATCTTGAGACTCATACTAATGAAGATACAATTATTGCATCAAATACATCATCTTTGTCTATTTCAGAGATGGCAGAATCTGCTAAGAGGCCTGAAAATATTATAGGTATGCACTATTTTTCTCCCGTGCCACTGATGCCTTTATTAGAGATAATAAAAACCCCATATACTGCTGAGCATGTGGTTGCTGCAAGTTATGATCTTGGTGTTCGACAAGGCAAGACTTGTATTATTGTTAAAGACAGTCCTGGTTTTTATGTGAATAGGATTCTAGGGCCTTATATGAATGAGGCACTGAAGATGTTTGATGAAGGTGTAGACATAGAGTTAATAGATCGTGCAATAGAGAAAATAGGTTTTCCTATGGGGCCAATAACGCTTATGGATCAAGTAGGTTTAGATGTTTGTTCTGCTGTTATTAGCGAAGAGCGCCTTCTAGCAATGGATGAAAAAACTAGAAATGAGGTCTCTTTTACGGTTAAAAAAATTCATAATGAAGGAGGCTTGCTTGGTAAAAAAGGCGGTAAAGGTTTTTATATTTATGATAGCAAAACAGGTAAAAAAACCAGTGTTAATCACAGTATCGATGCATTGGTTGATAGGGAGAATCAAAACAGTATTTCATTTGGAAATGTTCAGAAACGATTGCTTTTCCCTCTATTAAATGAAGCTGTATTATCTCTATCAGAGGGCATTATCAGCAATCCAAAAGATGGAGATATAGGAGCTATTTTTGGAATGGGTTTCCCACCTTTTAAAGGCGGTCCTTTTAGAATGCTGGATAAAAATCTTGACCTCATTTTGTCACAGATGGAAGAATTAGTTGATCAGTATGGTGAAAGATTTAAGCCTGTAGATTTCTTGAAAGAGCATCAAAAAACAACTAAACATTTTTATAAAAGCTAAATGGCCTCGCTTATGAAGCATCAAAATATTTTTGGAAGAATTGCTTATACATCAAAAAAACCTGACCTGATGAATCAATCTAGGGGACATGAAACCTTTCATATAACTAAGCATAATGATGGCAAAGTCATCTTAAGAGCTCATTGTGAAATCGAAGAACCAGAACCAACTGTCATGCGAGATGTAATTTTATCTCAAGATAAGAATAATAAACCTACAGACTGTTTTATTCGATTGACTGTTGGCGATGAATTTATGGGTTCAGGTTGGTTCCGATTTGATTTAGATGAAACAGGCGATGGGATTATAGAGTGTGAATCTTTTGGTCCATCCATAGATCGTATTTCACAAAAAGAAAAAACCAATGGATCATTCCATGCATTTGGAACTCACCCAATAGTGGGCGATGGTTTTAATTGTAAATCCATTGATATCAGCAATGGGCCAGTGATAGAAACAATGAGATGCTTTATGCCTTCACTGGATCATCGGGGAGCTACACCTCCATTAATTTCAGAGCTGACTATAGGTTGCCAATATCATGGTATAGAGGAGATTTTAGTTCAAGCAGGACAATTTAATTGTCATCACTTCAGTTATATTGATGAGATTGGGTTTAATGATGGTGTTAAGCACCCACCTTATGATATTTGGCTTACAGAAGATGATTTCATTATTGTTCAAGCTTCAGTAACTGGCTATATGCAAACCTGGTATGAATTAGTTGAATTGAGTTATGACTAAAACTCTATAGCTCAATATTTATTAATTCTGTTTCAATTAATTGAATATCATCTTTATCGGCTTGATAACGAATTCCTACACCACCAGCTTTTCGCCATTGACTAATATTTTCGGGGCGGTCATCAATCAAAATATTTTTTGTTCCTTGGTATTGAGCAAATGGAGATTTTTCTCTAACAATAAAAATTTCTTTTGGAGGCGGAGATAAATTATTCTCAATCCATATGTTTTTTTGAATGATAGTATTTTCCTCATCATTTCTTAAAGGGGAAGACAGGATTGAATAAGAGCCTGTATATTTAAGTGCTAATTTAATGATTTGATCACAACTCGGTGTTTTAGGTATATTTGAAAAAAAGTCACTTCCTATTATTCTATCGAGTTGATCTGCAAGTTCTTTCTCAGAAAGCTCTTTCCAATGATTGACACCAGCCCAATCAGCAAACGCTTTGAAAAAATCGGCTAGGACACCATCCATGTCCAAAAAAATAATGGCTCGGTTGCTCATAGAAATTTATATTCTTGATAAAAGCCGTTTGCCAAGCAAATTCGAGATAAAAATCACTGGTCTCCATTGCCAGGGAAGGATATAAGTTTTTTTAGCACTATCAATCGCTTTGACCATCTTGGTTGCAGCTACATTGGTATCCATCAAAAAAGGCATATCAAAGTCATTGATATCAGTTAACTCACTTTTAATATAACCAGGACATATTGTTGTCACTTGGATGTTATATTTTTTAAGATAACCTCTCCAGGTATCAGCAAGTCTTCGAACAGCTACTTTTGAGGCTGCATAGCCTCCGAAGAAAGCAGGAAGAGTAAAACTTGCTATCGATGAAATAATAACAATCTTGCCATTTTTTTTATCTTTCATTATTGGAATAAATGGAACTATCGTATTAGTCACACCAAGAATGTTAGTTATCAATGTTTGATTAATTTGTGTAGCATCACCTGAAGACAAATGATCTGAATAAGCAATTCCTGCATTAGCCACAATGATATCAATCCCTTTTTCAGAGTAATTTATAAATTCCTGGCAAACTCGATTAGATTTTTCTTGGTCAGCAACATCGAGAGAGTAAGTGATCACTTCTCTGGCGCCTGCATCTAAACATTGTTGTTTTATCTTTGTTAGTTTTTCTTCTCGGCGAGCTGCTAAACCTAAAATTGTTCCTCTTTTTGCATATTCAATAGCAATAGAAGCACCAATACCACTGCTAGCTCCAGTTATAAATACTTTTTCGTTTTCTTTCATGATTAGAATTCTATTATTGAAAATTGTTTACTAATTTATATTATTTATCTTTATCTTTCATTAAATACATCATTTCTTCTATTAACCATATCCTATCTTGTCCCCAAAGATTGATAAGTACTTGTCCATTTTCATTTTTGACTGAAAAACTAGGTGGCCCCCATTTACCAATTTCATACATCCTTTTTCTATTATTTTCTATTTCTTTTCTCCAATAGTTTGTATCCACTTCTTTTTTTGCATCATCCCAAGATAGACCAAGTTTCAGAATTATATTTTTTAGAGTTTTATCTAAATAACCATGTCTACCTTTAGCCCAAACATCTGTAAGAAATAGATCAAAAAATTCTTCTTCTTTATCAAGACGCTTGATATATGGAAATATAGAATAGCAACGTTCAACAGCCTTTCCCAAGGGATCGACAATATTGCCAAAAGAAATTTCTTTTTGATTGGCTATTCTTTTACAATCACTCAAAATATATAAACCTTTTTCAAGATTAATTTTCATACCTCTCATTACCATAGGAAGAATGGGACGATAATTTATTTTAATTGGTAGTCTTTTTTTCAGTTGTATTAATTGCTTTAAAGCTAAATAGCTATAAGGGCTCCTAGCTGAAATAAAAAAATCAATTTCTATTGTTTGACTCAAAACTAACGTTTTATTATTTGAAGAATTACGTTCTAGAATTAATATTTTATTGTCTTTGTTAGCATTTAGATCTTGCAATCTTTTTTCTAAAAACGGTAAACGATCAATACTCCAATAACATTCTCCTTCATAAGCAAATACGGCACCAAGGTAGTGACCCAATTCTTTTCGTTTTTTATTATTGTTTTCAATTTTTTTTACTAATTTTTCTTTAGTCATTGATGTTGTACTTCTCACCATCTCATCAAGTGCTTTTATATCATTACCCCAGAGAGCTTCACCCACTATTTTGGCCATGGAAATAAATTGATCAGAGTTCATTGATAGTAAAATAGTTTGTGCTTTTTCTATCATCTCTATGGACATCTTATTTTTATTAGTTGAAAAATCTAAACCATAGAATGGAGCAATCATACTAGCATCATCAATACTATGTTTTTTCAAAAGTTCTACCTCAGGCGTTGCTGATTTTGGCGGTTCTCCTACAACTAGAGGTGTTATTTTTATATTATACGCAGCATTCAATTGATCAAGAACTTGGCAACATAGATGACTATAAGGGTCATCGACTTGATGGAGATAAAAGACTTCATGAGGTCTTTCATGCTTTATTCTCAGATCTTCTTTTTTGTTTCTTTTTTTAAGTAGTGTGGATTTCGATAGGTATTTTTTTAGAAACAGTCTCCTGCTTTCAAGTTTTAACCAATCAATAATGATCATTATCTTATTGCAATGCAGGCAATATTTTTTCATCTATCATTTTTTATGTTCCCAAATCTTCTCTTCACCTTCTTTACGAGCAAGAGTTCTAGCTATAACAAAGAATGCATCTGATAATCTATTAATATATTTAAGAGATTGTTGATTGATCTCTTTTTCTTCAGCCAGTTTGAATAATTCTCTCTCAGCTCTTCTGCATATTGCCCTAGATTGGTGAGTAAATGTGGAGCTTTTATTTATTCCTGGGATAACAAAATCTTTTAGTGGAGGCAGTTTCTCATTCAATTCATCAATGAATGTTTCAATAGCAGTTACTGTTTTTTCATCAATACTTTTGAATTTTGGGGCCGATATTTCACCAGAGAGGTTGAATAAGTTTTGTTGTACTCCATAGAGAAAATCTAGGATGTGTTGAGGTATATTTTCTTCAGTTGTAATCAATCCAATAGCAGCGCTTAATTCATCAATAGATCCATAGACATGTATCGTTTGATCGTATTTTGGTACTCGTTGATTACCACCAATGTCAGTGGAGCCATCGTCACCTTTCTTTGTGAATATTTTTGTTAATCT
>JABHDX010000009.1 GCA_018672815.1 Gammaproteobacteria bacterium
AGAAAAGATGCAATGTTTTATAATGTCATGGCAGGGAGAGCCAAGGAACATAATAACTTAGGGTACCTAACTATTTATGGTCTTTCTAAGGGTGTTTGTACAAAAATAAAAGAGAGCTTTTCTTTTGTTAAGGATGTTGCTATTCATTTTGATACAAAAATAGGACCCTTAATGCATGTTGTTATAGCTATTGAGAAATCTTCAGATAATCAGCCTGAAAAGATTATTAATGAGGCATTTAATTTAAATCTAGGCTTCTTTAATCTCTCTTGGATGGCCAAAAGAGTGATAATTGTTGATGATGATATCGATATTAATAATATGGATGATGTCGAGTGGGCTACCTGGACCCGCATGGGAAGAGCAGAAAAAATGCATTTATTCTCAGATTTTATTACATGGGAAATAGATAGAGCAGCCTTGCCTGATAAAACCTCTCTTAGAGTAGGGGTAGATGCTACAAAAGATATGGATTATTTTGATGACCTAGTAAAACCAATAGTGCCAGGTATTGATCAAATTAATTTAAAAGATTATCTTTAATGAATTAAAGTGAGATACAAATGATTGATCCATATTTAGCAGTAGGCCTGCAAACAAAAGTAAAGCACGTATCAAATCGTGATGACGTTCATATAAACCTCAAGCATATAGGCAATATGATCGATATGGTCACACACATGTGTTCACTTGAATTACCTGTTCGTTTAATTGCACTAGGCGAGGGAGCTATACAAGGGTTTGTTGATGAAATTTTGGATATGGATCAATCACAATACGCAAATACTATGGCGGCAGAAATACCTGGTTTTGAGACTGACTTCTTAGGCAAATATGCAAAATCCAAAAAGACTTTTATTATTGGACAACTCAAAGAAAGGCTACCTGAATATAAAGATAGATTTTTCAATACTGTTTTTATTATAGATGACAATGGAGATGTCATTTATAAACATCATAAAAATATTGTAGTTTTTGTCGAGCATTCAACAACACCTCATGATGTTTATGATCAATGGATAGAGCAACATGGAGATTCCTTAGAGGCTTTCTTTCCTGTTGCAAAAACAAAGATAGGAAATATTGCTGGTACAGTGGGTGTTGAGGGTTCATTTCCTGAAGTATTTCGTGCTTTTGCCTTAAATGGAGCAGAAATTTTATATAGAGCATCATTGCCTGAGCCATGGGTATCAAGAGAGATATTTGAAGTGCAGAATAGGTCAAGAGCGATAGATAATACTGCATATATGATTGCCCCCAATACGGGTTCCTTAATTATGCCAGGAGAGGATAATGAATCCCCAACAGTCATTGATGGCGCTTTAGGAGGTAGATCATCGATTGTTGATTATAAAGGTACTATTTTGGC
Organism: Gammaproteobacteria bacterium; assembly: GCA_018672815.1. The sequence continues at coordinate 1,370 of JABHDX010000009.1, forward strand.
CAGCAATGATATTGTTGGAGATACCTATGTTGCATCAGAAATTAATATTGATGCATTGAGACATTATAGGGAAAATGCTCGATTCCAAAATTGGATTCCATATTTAAAAACTGAAATTTTCAGTAAAATGTATGAACAAAAAATTTGGCCAAAAAATTTACCACCAATGAAACATGCTGATGCTGGAAAAGTTTTTAAAGAGACTATCAAGAATCTTATTGATAGAGGGACTTACTCTAAAAGAAAAAAATAAACTATGTTACCAAAAGAATTTAAGCCTAAAGCATCTTATGAGCTTATTCGTTTAGGCAAAGATAACGATGGTGGTTACTTAGTTGAACTAAATTCTATTAAACAATCTAAAAGCTTAATTGCTATGGGCATGGGTAGGGATTGTTCATTTGAAAATGATTTTATGACAATACAAAATTCTATCATTCATGCTTATGACTATACTGTCACTCCTGTTTTCTGGTTGAAATATTTTATTAGAAGGATTTTAGCTATTTTTATAGGTAGGATATATGAGCCTTATCAAGGTTTAAAAAATTATTTCAATTACAAATCATTTTTTAAAGACCATGCTATTTTTTTTAAAGAAAAGATTGGTTCAGGAGAGAACAATACTACTTCAATATCTGATGCATTTAATAGACTCGGTGAAGAGCAGTTTCCAGTTTTTTTGAAAATAGACATTGAAGGCTCAGAATATGAAATATTAGAGGAATTGATTTCACTGACTCAAAAAATTTCTGGAATGGTCATTGAATTTCATCAAACGGATAAAAAAAGAGATCTTATTAAATCTTTTATAGAAGATGTAGATCTTGAATTGACTCATATTCATCCTAATAATAATCGAGTTGATGCAAACGGAGACCCACTTGCACTTGAGATGACGTTTTCAAGACAGCCTAATAAACTCAGCGATACAGTCACTTTTCCTCATTCTTTGGATCAAATAAACGTTCCTAGAAAAAATGAAATAAGTCTTAATTTTTTAACTGAGTAATTCTTAGCTTTAGACTTCTTTAGCTTTTTTTATTCGTTTTGTGATTTCTTCACTTACTTCGAATGGTTTCCAATCAGGAGGAGGAGTGTAAATTCCCATATTAACCATTTTATTGACTTGGTTTTTTACTAATTCCAGCTGACCTTCCTCCGTTAAAGGTGGCTCTTCAATACATAGATTTTTTGGGTAAATCCCACCTTTTGCCATCATTGCATCATAAATAATTTTGTATTCTTCAACTCTCATATCTTTAGCTAAATTTTGCCATTGCCCCCTTACTCTAAAATCACGTAGACCATCTATATTAAGTATGCCACTCACCAAGGCTTCTCCTCCACTCAGATATTCAGAAATAACTTGGCCTCGATAATCAATTATTTGACTGCGACCGTTACTCATTTTGAAGTCTTCTCCTCCAGGCATATAAATACCTCCTATATTAGGGGCTACTACATAGCAGGTATTAAAGATTGCATGAGATTGATTTTGAATCTGATTCATTTGATTACCCATCCATGGCTCAGGATATTGTGATCGATAGATGATTTCAGCTCCATTTAATGCAAGGCCTCTTGCTGCCTCTGGATAGCTACCTTCAGCACAGATTAATGTACCAATGTTACCAATTTCAGTTCGTGCAACTGGGTATAATGCTTCTAATAACTTTTCTGGATCATCCCCATACCTTTCTATGTAAACTTTCCATATATCACTTGGTGCAGTATTAGTTTCTCTCTGGTAGAAAGAAGTTTTGATATGCTGATGAATAACATCACCATTGGGGTCAATAATAAAAGCAATATTGAAAATTCTGTCTTTCATGATATCTGGTGCTTTCGCTATCATTTGTGCAATAAGAAAAATGCCATGTTCTTTACATATTTTTCCTAAAAACTCAGTTTCTTTTCCTGGGATTTCGGGAACCACTTCTCGAGCAATACGAATATGTTCATCACCGCCTCCTAAGCACCAACCGCCAATCCCACCCTCTGAAATAGTCACTAATTTTACTGGAAGATCTAGGCTGCAATTCCATACAGCATAACCAATACTTGTTTCTAATCTTTCTAAGTCTTTCCAATAGTCACTAATATCCAGTGCCATATGGGACTCATTTTGTATTCCTACTGCTGAATATTGAAGCATCATAATTTCCTTTTTTTTTAATAATAAATAATAAAAATATAGCGTTAACTTGTTAGTATTATTAAAACATATATTAGTGAGTTAACAAGACATACATAATTGAGGATCTTATGAATCAAGAAAATAGTAATAGTAATCAGGAAAATAATTTAATGCAGTCTTTTCGGCAAATACCAGGATCGTCTTACAAGGTCTTTTTTATCTGCTTAATTGGGGTGACATTTGCAAATTTAGATCACTCCATATTTATTTTAGTGAGCGAAAAATTCCAAGAAGATTTTGGCTGGGCACTTACTGATGTGGGATGGTATGTTGCAATCACATTTTTTATTTCAGGAATACTTTGCACCCAAGTAGGTGTACTAACTGATCGTATTGGTAGGAAAAAATCATTACTTATTTCAACTTTTTTAACTCCTATTTTTGTTGCATACCTAGCTATTGCTCCCAATACACTAGCGGTATTGGCTGCCAGAACATTGGGCTTTACTGCGGCAGGAGCTCAATCTCCCATTACACTAACCACAGTAACAGAGTCTTCACCACCAAGATTTAGAGGTCTATTTACAGGAATTCTACAAATTGGTTTTCCATTGGGTTGGTTTTTTGCATCAATCTTAGTGGTTTTTATGATTGATACTTTAGGAATTAACTGGAGGTATACATTCCTTTTAGCATTTTTATTTGTCCCTTATGGTTGGATTATCCATAAGTATCTACCTGAATCTAAAGCATGGCTTGCAGCTCAAGATAAAAAAACTGATGATCAACCGGAGCCTAGTACCCTGATATTATTTAATAAAAAATTCAGAAGAAAGACTTTACTTTTATTCTCTGGCCAATTTTTATATGCATTTGCTTATGGTAGTACCTTAATGTTAGTGCTGTATTTTACACAATCAAGAAATTGGGAAATTGTAGATGCAATTAAGATAGTAGGGCTTTCTTATGGAATAGGCTCATTTGGTTATATTGCAGCAGCAATTGTTGGAGAGTTTTTCTTAATAAGAAGAAATACAATCATTTTATGGGCACTGCTAGGCGGGCTAGCTTTTATTTATTTAATTTGGTTTGCTGATTCTTGGAATAAGGTTTTGATTAGTTATGGGGTGATGACTTTATTTTTTTATGGTGCTTACGCAGTGATGGCAACTTTTATTGCTGAAAACTTTCCAGCTGAGGTTAGAGCAACAGGAGCCAGTTTTTGTGGAACATTGGGGATTAATTTAGGCTTCGGTTTAGGCCCACTAGCTATAACATATGCTGCTGTCGCCTATGGTTGGAATATGGCATATACAATAGTTGGCATTATACCTATAATTCTTGCAGCTCTTATTTTTCTATTTTTGAAACCTGTGCCAAGAGAGGAAGTATTTTAAATAAAGCTATTTTACTTAGGGATTGAACTGAATTTACGGCTGTAAGCTTGCTGGTCTCAGTGGCTCAACATGCAGTTCCCAAGCTTCATGATCACCTGGCCCTTGGGGTCCAATTTTACCCTCAGCAGATTGGAGCAATACTTCTGGATGATGAATTACACCGCCTTTAATTATTAATTTGATATTCCTTGTAGCCTTGATATCTTCAAGTGGATTCCCCTTGATAATGAGAATATCTGCTAGTTTTCCAGATTCTATAGATCCAATCTTATCAGCAACACCAAGTGCTTTTGCCCCGTTAATTGTAGCTGCTTTTAACACAGCAATATTTGGTAAGCCAGCGTGCACCATTGCATAGAGTTCACGATGATATGCAAACCCTGGCAATAGAGTTGTATAGACCGGTTCATCCGTTCCTACAATAAGAAGGTTTTCACCGCCAAACTCATACAGTTTATTCAGCTCAAGGACACGTTGAGCATACTCTATTACATCCGATTCGGGTGGTAGTTTACCTCTTCTCTTAAGCAATTCTTGTGCGTAGGGTGTAAAGTATTTTGCCTCATTGGTCCAAACCATCTCTGCGCCAAGCTCTTTTCTTAGATTAACTCCTCCATACATTTGCAAGTTAGCGTCATAATAAACTTGATATTGTAGAATCAAATCAATCATTTGTTCCATATCAGCGCTTTCTTCACCGCCGCTACCCAATGTAATCTGATGTTCAAGACGATCTAGCCCCATTAAAATCGCATCTCTAGGATGCACATCATATTCCCATTCATAATTGGCCAGATGTCCTGTTGTTGTCATACCATTTTTATGTGCTTGTTCGATTAAAATTTTGGTTTCGCCGGGCGTAGCTTGTTTGATTTTGATACTGATGACGCCATGTTTTGACCATTTATCAACTTCAGAACGTATCTCTTTTTCTGAGATATCATTTGGCCAAGCAGAGCAATCATCTTCTGCGGTTTTAACACTATATTCGCATCTAAATCCACCAAAATAGGGTCCGGAAGCGAAAAGCCTTGGACCAATTGCTTTACCATTGTCTATCAAGTCTCGCTGTTTAAGAACTCGTTCGGGGTAATATTCACCAGCAGACCAGGTTGATGTCACGCCATTTGCCAAGAATATAATGCCATTGTTGATCACTTCTTCAGCGCGACCAACATCGACGAGATCAAAATTATAGTGTGCGTGCAGATCAATCATGCCAGGTAAAATCGTTTCAGAGTCAGCCAGGTCTATAATGTTAGTTTCTAAAAGAACATCCCCATCTAAATTTGCATCAATGCTAATAATTTTTCCCTCTCGAATCATAATACCTTTATTTTTTTTGAGAGAATTACTGATACCATCGAACAACCAACCTCCTCTAATTAAGGTGTCATCTGATGGCGGAATTGACCATTGTGTATATGCATTAGATGATAATAACAATAGAATGAGAGCTGATGTATTGATTAACTGAGTAATCAAAAAGTTAATTCTGTAATTAGGCTTCAATATATTTTTCAAAATCGCATGTGTAGTCATGAAAAGCATGATTAGGTTCATAGCCAAAAGGTTTCCAGCCTATATGACCATAGCCTCCAGCAATAGATGTCGGTTTAATTAGCCCACCTGTTTGAACTACTGCACCAAAATTTTGTCTATTCCTAAACATCATTGGGTCCCAGCCATGATACATATAAAGCATATTTGGCCCCATGGCTGAAGTGACATGAGCCTGTGCTATAAATGAACCAGCCTTATTGTGAACTTTAATGAGTTCACCATCGCTTACCCCTTTATTTTTTGCATCATCAGGGTTTATATAAATATCAGGCTCTCCTCTTTGTAAGCTGAGTAAGAAACTATCATCTCTCCACATACTATGAATACCATGTCTTGCATGACCCATAAGCATCTTCATGGGATAACCTTTATTAACAAGTGCATCCTTATGTCTGGGTAAAACTTCATCAAACTCAAAAAACCATTCATGATCAATATAAAATTGTTGTCGATGAGTAAGGGTTTTATAACCAATTTTTTCATTGACGCTGTCAAAAATATCTGAGTAATAGGGTGATTCCTTACTGTGCATCGTTGTTTCTGAACCCTTGTTTCTAATAAAACCTTTTTCAGCAAGCTCATCATAAGAGACATTTTGTATGCCACTGGTATTATTGAGAAGAAATTGAATCACTTCCTTAACGGATGTGATGGCTCCATTATCAGTGTAATCATCATGATATTTTTTAAAGTCTCTTTTGATTGGAACTCCTATGACATTATCGTCAATTGGTTGGAGATTTCTCTCTTTTGCCCTTTGAGCTATAGCTTTTGTCAGCTTTTCATAAGCAGCCCAATCATCTATGCATTCTCCTAAGGGTTCAACCGCCTTATCAATCACTTGCATAAAAGGCGTTCTAGGTTCTAAATGAAAATCATGTTTTTCATAATGATGTGCTATTGGTAGAACGTAGTCTGAGTACATTGCTGTTGTTCCCATATCAGTTGCAAAAGTGACTATTGTATCTAGTTTACCAAAGGCAGTTTCCCTCCATCGTTTTCCAGATGAACGCCACGCCGCTGCATTAGTTCCTGAAAATATTCCCATCTTCCATGGAACTTTTGAGTAGTCTGGAAACCATCCATTTTTGACAGATTGATTAAAGTAATCATCCATCTCTCCTGCTAACTCTTTGCCATAAATATCTTCATTAAATTCTTTCATATTGGCATGAACATAATCCCATCTTGAGAGAGTTGCCACTCTAAAAGCAGCAGCCGGATTTTTCATTGCAAATGGAAATACCGCATCGTCTTTTGCAAGATTTGTAATCGTGAGGCCTCCACCTTCTTTACCTGTATTACCTGTAATACAGAGTAATAAAAAGAAAGCTCTCTGCAGAAGGTCGCCATGAATATATTTTGAAGCACGATATCCAGCATAAATCATACTAGGCTTTGCTTTTGCAAATTTTCTTGCTACCTCTCTGATTACTTCAGCATTAATACCGGTAACCTCTTCCGCCATTTCTGGTGTATGTTCAGCCGCTCTCCTTTTGGTTAATTCGAAGATGGTTGTCACTTCTACAGGGCCATTATTAGTTTCAACCGTCCATTCTCCTTCTAAAGCTGGATTTATGCCTTCCAAGGCAATTGAAGGCATTTCAATCAGATGTTCCGGTGTTCCAGGTGCAACTGGTGGCGTTCCTGTTCCTGGTGCAGCGACTAAAGATTTACTGGCAAGGTCCCAAACATAGAATAGATTATCTTTTGCATCAGTTGAGCTTCTCAAATCTGTTTCTCTTAAGTATTTAAGATTATCCTTTCTTACCAAAAAGGGCAGATCTGATTGTTCTTTCATATAAGCAGTGTCGTAAGTTTTATCTTCTAATATCGTATTAACCATAGCCATGGCTAAAGCAATATCACTGCCAGGTTTAGGATTTAACCACTTACTTGCATGCATTGCAGTAGCATTGAAGTCAGGCGATATTGAAATAACTTCAGTACCATTATATTTGGCTTCCCAGAAAAAATGAGAATCTGGAATACGAGTTACAGCAGGATTGCAAAACCAAATTAAACAACATTTTGATTTATAGATTTCAGCCATGGTATTGCCCAAAGTGACATGACCAAATGTAATGTGTGCACCTGAGAATAAGTCACCAACACCTGCAAATGCTTCAGGCATTTGCACTCCACTGATATTCGCAAATCTTAGTAAGCTAGCATAGGATGCTCTTTTCATAACCATTTGCGTACCGAGGCCACAGGTTATGGATTCCGGTCCATGTTCAATACTGTAATCTAGAAATTTATCCGCTACTTCTAACATGGCCTGATCCCATGTAATTCTTTCCCATTTCCCTTCACCTCTATCACCTACTCGTTTTAGCGGGTAGAGAATCCTTTGTTTGCCATACATGTATCTGGAATGGCTCAAACCTTTCTGACAACCTCGGGGACCGTAATCGGGTGCATCACTGGATGTTCCATATTCTCCTTGTTGTTCCTCTCTCCAAACAACCCCGTTCTTCACAAAAACATTGAATGCGCATTGACCTGTGCAATTGGTTCCATGTGTTGAATGAGTAATGCTATCCCAGGTCCATTTTTTTCTAGCAATGTCTTCCCAGGATCTGTAATTAATGTTTTTATCTTGAGCAATTACAGCATTCGAATAGTGAAGAGATAGTCCAGCGCCTGCTCCGAGTAAAAAATTTCTTCTAGAGGTTTTTATCTGTTTATCCATAAAGCTAATTTAACATAAAGTTCCTTTTAAGAGTTATGTTGCCCAGGAATAACTAATATTTTTCCGCTTGCTTGACCAATTGCAAACTCAACTAAATTCATTCGATCATTGCCAAAAAACATTTTATCTTCAACAAACATAGTAGGTGAGCCAAAACCACCTCTATTAATTAATTCTTGAGCATTACTTTTTAATTCTTTTTCATAATGACCAGTTTCAATTACCGCTCTAAATTCTTTTTTATTCAAATCTAATTTTTCAGCTATTTCTAGTAATATCTCTATATTTGAAATATCTAAAGACTCTCCAAAATAAGACTGGAATACCAACCCACTGTATTTGTAGATCTTTCCTTTTTCTATTGCGTAGAGAGCACCTTGGAGTGCTTTTTTTGAAACTTCATGTCCTATATCTTTTTGTATTTTAATTTTTAGACTGCAATAATTGGCCCAATCTTGAAGGTCTTTGGTTTGATAATTAGACACTGCTGGAAGAGTCTCTGTTAGTTTTTTCTTAATCAATGAACGGATTAGAGTGATTTCAATTGGTTTCCAGTTTATTAGAGATGCAGTTCTTAAAACAGTTTGGTTGAGTCTTTTGTAGCTGAGATATGTCCATGGACAAGAGTAATCATAGTAATAATCAACTGTAATTTGTTTTTCAGCCATCAGCTTATTTTTCTTAATTCTGTTTTTAATACTTTTCCATTGGCATTTCTTGGTATTGAGTCAATATGAGAAATGATTTTAGGAATTTTAATTTTCGAAATCTTGCCTTTGCAGAATTTTTCTAAATCTTCTTGTTTAAGGGGTTTTTTATTTTTTGTTACAACAAAAGCTTTCAATGATTCACCCCATTTTTCATCAGCAATACCAACAACAGCAACATCTGTAATATCAGGATGATCATATATTACTTCCTCTATTTCCCTAGGGTAGATATTGATCCCCCCTGAGATAACCATATCTTTCTTGCGGTCAACAATATAGAGATAACCGTCCTCATCTTTTTTAGCCAGATCACCCACCGTAAGCCATCCTGACTGAATCGCTTCGTCAGTTTCTTCTGGTCTATTCCAATAACCATTGAATAAATAAGGGCTAGTTGAAAATAGTTCTCCAACTTCTTCAGGACCACATTCTTCACCTTCTTCATTGAGAATCTTTATCGATGTTAATGGAAAAGCTTGGCCAACACATTGTTGTTTTCTTAATTGATCTTTTGGTCGGAGATTGGATATGATTCCTCCTTCAGTTGAACCATAGGTTTCATGAAGCATTCCTTCTCCAAATGTTTCAACTATATCTTCTTTAATTTTTTGTGGAAGAGCAGCAGCATTTGAAATAATGGTAGATAAAGATTCACTATAGTTATTAGTCAGCAAGTTTTTTTCTAAACCAAGGATTCCATGAAAATGCGTAGGAACTCCAAAAAACCCCGTGATGTTTTCTTCTTTGAAGGTTTTAACTATGAGTTCAGGGTTAAACCCATCCATAATTTGTGCGTAACCTCCGAAGAAAATTGGTGCCAATGAAAATATCATTCCAGCACCATGACACATAGGAGCTATAGCTAAAAATCTATCATCAGGAGAATAACATCCATATTCAACAGCCATTGCAAATAAAGTGAGGATTCTGGATCGGTGAGGAACTAAAACACCTTTTGGCTTTCCTGTTGTGCCTGATGTATAAGGCATAGTAAAAACATCCCATTCTTGAACAAGAGGTATTTCATAATTTGGTCTTGATAGTTGCATCCAGTTTTCAAGTTGAGTTTCAATAATTATAATTTTCTTAACGGTTTCAAAGTCATAATCCAGAAGCGAGGCTGAATTAGCTTGATCTGTAAACAGTATATTGGCCTGCGCATCATCACAAATGGCCTTAATTTCTGGTGCTGAAAGTTTAGGGTTAATGGTAGCTATTGGCACGCCTGCTTGTGACGCACCTAAAATAATTTCCATATATTCAATTGAGTTGCTAGCAACAATCGCGATGTTATCTTCACTGCTCAAGTTAAAATCATGTATTAAGCCATTAGTAATAATATCCATTCTATTAACAAGAGCACGATAAGTTCTTTCATTGTCCCAATGCTTTAAAGCAATTTTTTCAGGGTTTCTTGACATAGCCGCTCTAATGCCACCAGCAATGGATAAATGTCTGAATGTTTTGGGTATTTGGGTCAAGTCAGCCATAATTAATTAATCAAGGTTAAATACTTTTATAGCATTGTCTCTCAGCATTAGTTGTTTTGATTCTTCTTTCAGGTTTAAGTTATCAACCTCCTCAATTGCTCGAATGGGGTCAATCACTGGCCAGTCTGTGCCAAACATTACCTTATGGCTTCCATATGAGTTTGCATAATGAACAAAAGATTTAGGCCAATATTTAGGAGCATAAGCATCGCCTGCTGTATATATGTTTTCATGCTTCCAGCACATAGAAATCATTTCTTCTGTCCAAGGTATACCTATATGAATTCCAATCAATTTAAGTTCTGGGAAATCAATAGCAACTTGATCTAGTAATATGGGCCTAGCTACGCTTGGCAGTCTTCTGTTTTTGGAATAGATCAGATTATGACCAACTTGCATCATAATAGGGATATTAAGTTCACAGCACTTTGCATAATAGGGATAATACTTTCTATGATCCGGTGGTAATTCACACCAATGTGGGTAGAGATGAGCTCCAACAAAACCAAATTCATTAACAGCTTTCTCTAAATCTTTTAGGCCAGACATTCCTCTAAAAGGGTCTATTCCTGCTAAACCAGAGAATCGTTCTGGGTGTTTAGTACAAACTTCATGCACTCTTTCATAAGGCACTTCAAATGATTCTGGCATTCTGATATCGCCAGCTCGAACAGCAATCAAAAGAGATCTTTCTATGCCTGCTGTATCCATCTTTTCTAGATACTGATCAACACTAACACCGCCTCTCATCTCTTTAGGCATTCTTACTTGTTCTTTAAAGTTTTCGTCTAAACCCGTTTGTCCAAGTTTAACTTCTTGTGGTGTATATAGGTTAACAACAATGTCAATTGTTCCGCTCATGATAAAAATTCCAAGTATTTAAGGACTAAATTATAATACTTATCAAGTGATAAGTATTATAATTTCTTAATAGTTTCTTATTATTGACCGTCTAGATCCCATGGACCTGTTGATTTTGAACGTACTGGCAATCCTGCCATAACAGGACCTTGTGTTTTAGGATCATAATTAACCGCATCGCCTTTTACGATGACTTGTGAATTTAGAGTTACCCAATTGATAAGAGCACCATCTAGCCTAAATATCCAGCTTGCTCCCATTTCCTCACCAGTAACAAAATGGCCATGTTTAACTTTAGCAGGTCTGAAAAAATAGGTTCCTGGTGTAAATCGACCAAAATTGTAATCAAGGTGTCCAGTTAAAGTATAAGCTTCTTCAAAAATTGGATGATGGATTAGCCTATCATCTGTCCAACCAGGGGGAGCCCAACCAAGCATGGTAATAAAACCTTTTTCATTTTCACCTTCTGGTGAAGGATCATGATAGAGAATTTTCAGCTGAAGGAATCGTTGCGTATCACCTTCATAGATATTATCCATCCAATCCATTTTTGTAGAGTCACATATAGTTAAGCTTCCATGTTGATCTGAGCCAGTGTTTCCTCCCTCAGGGATAAATTCACTTTGATTGGCTTCTGAGACAGAGAAACCCCAATCTCCATATTCTCTAAAGAGAAGTATTTCTGTTCCTGCATCAACGGATATTTCAGGGACTCTAAGGCCAGCAGGAGCTCTCCAATACATTCCAGGCCCAAATATTTGATCGCCCATTTTAACTTTACCTTCAAGTACGAACCATTCAGTATCAGCTTCATGATAACCACCCGGTCTATCCCATACGGTCTCAAATATAATTTTTGTTGAGCATGACCCATCTTCTTCATCATAAGAAAGATTTCGTTGCATTGCTCTTCCTGTTCCCCCATGCATTTCTGCAGGGTGCCAACATAGATCACTTTGCTGTATCAGTTCTACATGTGGTCTCATAATATTTCCTTTTTGAAATTAAGTAAGGTTAGAATATATTAAACTTTTTATTTGATAAAGAGTTGTCAAAATATTTTCATTAAATGATAATCATATATATTGATAATTTTGGAGTAAAAAAATGTCAGAACAAAATCTTTCCTGGTCTGGTGTCAATGTAACAGTCACAGAGGAGTATCTAGATTTAACTCGCGTTTCAGTCAGTATGGAGCAAAGCAGAGCTTTTAGAGCATGGCGAATTCCTAGAGCAATAGAATTAGCTCAGAGAAATTTGGAAGCACTTGAGGCTGATAATACATCTGAAGAAGCACAAGCCATGTTAACTATGTATATTGGAGAACTCTTTTGTTGGCAAGAGGATGGCGAATTAGTAGAGCCTAAAGTCACGACAAACTAAAAATAATTGGGGGAGATTGAAGATGGAAGAATATGAGATTTGGAAGTTTTTACATATCTGTATGTTTGTTTTCTGGTTGGGTACCGATGTTGGAGTAATGCTTTGCAGTAAGAAATCAACAGACCCTACTTTGGGAGTTGAAGCTAGATTTAAGATGTTGGAGATGGCTCTAATTATTGAGCTTTTACCAAGAGTCATGTGGGTTATGGCATTACCTTTAGGCGTTCATCTATCAAAATCTCTTGGCTACCTGGATCCAAGCATTACAACATTAGTAATGATGTGGGCGTTTATTATTGTCTGGTTGATCGTGAATGTAGGTGGAGCCGCTAATCTTGAAAAGCCATGGGGCCAGCAGCTGTCTAAAATTAATAGAATTATAATCGCTTCCCTAGGAGTGGGTTTAATTATAGTGTCCATTTCATCTTTCATGGGTATGGGACCTTATGAGGCAAACTCTATTGCACTAAAAGTAGGATTATATGGTCTTGTTAATATTACAATTCTAGGCATTGAGATTGCATTCTTTCCACTTGGCTTAGCTTTTGAAAGACTGGCATCTGAAGGCTCAAGCCCAGATATCGAAGAGTCTATTAGTTCAGGAATGAGAAAAACATTGGCTTGGGTCCATACAACTTATTTTTTAATCTTTATAGTTGCATTTATTGGCGTTACTAAAATAGTGGGTTAAGTCATCTTTTTTGGAACAAGATTATCAAAAGATAATATCTAAGCCATTACTCAAATGGTGGAAGATCCATGGCAGAAAAAATCTACCCTGGCAAAAAAATCCGTCCCTATATAAAACTTGGGTTTCTGAAATTATGCTTCAGCAAACCCAAGTAAAAACAGTGATAGATTATTTTGAAAGATTTATTAAAAGGTTTCCATATTTGAAAACTTTAGCAGAAGGGAACATTGATGATGTTTTATTTCTATGGTCAGGTTTGGGTTATTATTCAAGAGCTAGAAATCTTCATCTTACTGCCAATATTATTAAAGATGAATTTAAAGGACGTTTTCCTAGAAATTTTGAAACCCTCATTGCATTACCTGGTATCGGTCCTTCTACGGCAGGCGCAATTTTATCTCTTTCTAATATTCAGTCAGTGCCAATACTAGATGGCAACGTTAAAAGAGTTCTAGCTCGTTACTTTGGTGTATATGGTCACTACAGCAAGTCTGCTGTTAATAAAAAGCTCTGGGAATTATCAGCATTAACTACACCAAAAGAAGATTATGCAATATACACGCAAGCAATTATGGATTTAGGGGCAACTATTTGTCTGCCACGCAATCCTAACTGTAAAAAATGCCCATGCATTATTGATTGCTTTGCTTATCAAGAAGACTTAACTGATAGTCTTCCTACTAAGAAAGTAAGTAAAGAAAAAAAGTCAGTATCGGAGAATATTTTAATCATAAAATTTGAGGATGGGAGTTTTCTATTAGAAAAAAGGCACAATGATGGAATATGGGGAGGGCTATGGTCATTGCCTCAATTAAATATAAAAGAGGATCCACTTATATGGTGTAAAAATAATTTGAGCAATCGTGTCATTATTAGCAAGAAGCTAGAAGCAATAAAGCATACTTTTTCTCATTATTATTTAAACATGCATCCCACTGAAATTAATTTAGAAGGTAAATTCACAAATCCGAACAAAAGAATACAATCTTTTAAGAAGAGTGATATAAACAAACTTGGGTTAGCAGCACCCATAAAAAAAATAATAAATAGTTTATAATTTACTAATGAATGAAAAAATAATATGCAGTTATTTCAAGGATGAAAGGGAAGTGATGGATCGAGTTCCATATCCTGGTGAATTAGGTGAAAAAATCTACAAAGAAATTTCAAAGGAAGCATGGCAATTATGGCTCGAGCATCAGACAATGTTGATCAATGAGAATCGACTTTCAATGGTTGACCCAGAGGCAAGGAAATATCTTCAAAATGAAATGAAAAAATTTTTATTCGAAGGGCATTCTTCAAAGCCAACAGAATATGTTCCAGTACAGGAGTAAAAATTTTATCAATTATATTTTTTTTTCTATAAAATAATGCAACCAATGGCCAGATAGCTCAGTAGGTAGAGCAGCGGACTGAAAATCCGCGTGTCGGTGGTTCGATTCCACCTCTGGCCACCATTTCTTTTCTATCTATTTCTATACATCTAATTTTAGAACGAGTCTAAAAAGCGCAATAATTAATCTCAATTTAGATGTTTTGAATATTTTTAATAAAATAACTAAATATATTCATATAAATCATATAGATAGTATAGAAAAATAAAAAAAAAGTACATAAGCTATTTTTATACATATCAATGCTAAGGTCGATTCACAAAGAGATAGAGGGTTGCTGCCAAATGTTGTATAAAAACAAATATCATAAGTCTTTTTGACACATCTAGGTGCATTTGGTTGTATGGAATTTCTTTCTTTTTTTAATTTTCAATTGGGAAAGGGAGAAATAATATTAACCTAATTAGGGGAGGATTTTATCATGGGTAAAATCAAAGGTTGGATCGGAGAACTAACTGAAATAGCTGTAGCTTTAGTAGCACTAGGTGTTGCCGCAGGCGTTGTATTTGGAGCTGATGTTCCATTTGTAGGCGCTGTGCTAGGCAACTTGGTTGATTTAATTAATCAACTAGGTGATGCAGGAGTTGTAGGTATTATTGTACTTGCGATCCTCTCAGGAATGTACGGCTCACGCGGTATGTAAATGAGAAAAAAGCTTTTAAAGTTTTATACTTTTTAAAAAGCAATAGAAAGGGCTCTTGTAAAAGAGCCCTTTTTTTTCTAAATTGGTTATAGTTCTAGTTCAATAGAGGTCAAATAGAGTGTTCAAAAATTTCTTAACTCAACTTACTAAAGTCACTGACTTCTTTATCATTATTGCAACAGTATTTGTAGTTCTTGCTTTTCTCACTCCGGCAGAGGTTTCAATTCAACCATCTATTAACATAGCTGAGCTGAGTCTTAAGAAAGCTATCAATGATAGGTCACAAATAAATTCAAAATTGGATTCATTAAGAGAGGAAGAAGTATTATTAAATAAAGAGTTCATGACATTGATCAATCAACCAACAATGGCAATAGATACAGTGACTGGAGAAGCTACAGAAATAATTATAGACACCTCAACAGTGGAAGCTCAGATTACTCAAATTAAGCAGCAAATTGATACATCTGTTATGAAACTACAAACACTCAATAATGATGTAATAAAATCGGAACAAGAAATCGAAGCTCTTGAGTTAAAAGCGCAATCATCTAAGTCGATTAGTTGGTTGCAGCCGATACGAAAGAATACAATGATTCTGATTAATGCTGGCGGTGTTGATGGTTTGATTGCTGGATTTGCCTCTCTTATTTTTTGTTTGGTGTATAAAAGAAGAAGAGGTTGGTTTAGGAATGTGTTTGGTATTCGCCTAAAATAAATTTTAGTTCTTAAAAGTTTATAAAGTAATTTGTTCAAAAGATATAAAGGGTATTTTGTATGAAAACACAAAGGTTTGGCGATATATCTGTCCAAAAGGTTTTAGATGGAGTGGAGAACTTTAAAGCTGTTGTAGCATTCCCAAATATTAATTTAGAAGTTTTTGAAGAGCACAAGAATTGGATTGAGCCTTTTTATAATTTTACTACCGAAACAATCCGAATAAGCATGCATTCTTATGTCATCAGCACACCAGAAATAAATATTCTTGTTGATACTTGTATAGGCAATGATAAAAATAGAGTTGGTAATGGTCCTATATATAAGGCTAATGCGGATGTTTTGTCACATTGGAATTTAAGGGATAGTGCCTATCTTAAGAACTTGAGTGATATCAGGATACATCCAGAAGAAATAGATTATGTTATGTGCACTCACCTTCATGCAGATCATGTTGGATGGAATACTAAACTAGATAATGGAAGGTGGGTGCCCACATTTCCGAATGCTAAATATTTATTTTCACCAGTGGAGCTGGCTAATATTACAAAAGAAGCTAATAATCCATATGATCAATATGTAAAACTGATGTATGAAGACAGCATATTGCCAGTCATTCAATCAGGCCAATCTGTGTTAATTGACAATAGTTTGGATCTGGGGAAAGGAATTAATTTATTGCCTACACCTGGCCATAGTCCTGGGCATTATTGTATAGAAATAGAATCAGCAAAGAGTAAAGGAATTCTAACAGGAGATATATTACATAATCCCATACAGGTGAATTATCCAGAGTTATCCACTATATTTTGTGCTGATAAGATAAAATCTAATGAGCAAAGAATAAAATTAGTTGATGACTTAACAGATACTGAAACCATTATTCTTGCTGCACATTTTGGAGGATCAACTGCTGGTAAAATAATTAGTAGTAAAGATTCAAGGGAGTTCTTTTTGATATGAGCAATCAAGATTATTCAGCTAATAATTGTTTTGTTTGTGGTCCCGATAATCCAATTGGTCTGAGAATTCAATTTCATATGCATAATGATATTTGCCATGGTTCTTTTACACCATCAGAGAATCATATGGGCTATAAGAATGTTACGCATGGAGGTATTGTTTTTAGTTTACTTGATGATGTGATGGCAAATTGGCTATTTTTGCAGAATAAAGTTGCTCAAACGGCAAAATGTGACTTGAGGTATAGAAAGCCATTACCAATTAATACTAAAGTTAATCTTGAGGGTACATGTATCAAGCAAAAGGGAAAAGTTGCTTTTATGTATGGAAAGGTCATTTCAGACATCAATGACGAGTTGATTGCTGAAAGCCATGCAAAATTTATGATTATTTCAGATCTTTAAAGAATGTAACATTTTGTAACCAATTGAGATATGTCATAGTCTTTTCTTTAGCATTCATAGACTGTTTATGAGAAATCTATATAAACAGTAAGAACGAATGATATATATATGATAAATCTAATAAAAAATCGTATTCTTGGATTGCAAAAATCAACCAAGTCAATGCTAATATTACTTAGCTTTACATGTATGGTGATCTTTTATCTAGCTGCTTCAAAACCGGAGGCAGAATTGCTTGTGATTGAAGAGAAGGTCTGGCCTGTTGCAGCACAGATAGTTAAACATGCTGATGTTCAACCTCAATTAAAATTATTCGGTGAAATCTTATCTTCAAGGAGAAGTGAGTTAAGAGCCTTTGTCGGTGGCCAAGTGATCCAAGTGAGCAATAGTTTTAAAGAAGGTGCGGTGGTCAAAGAAGGCGAACTACTTCTTGCCATTGATGATTTTGAGTATAGAAATGATGTCATCGAACAAAAGGCTAAGTTCGAGATATTAAAAAGAGATTTTGAGAGAGCAGAAGAGCTTTATAATCAAGGCAATATTTCAGAACAATTCAGGGACAATGCTTTGTTAGAAAAAACACAGCAAGAAATCGTCTTAGCTGAAGCTGAGAAAGACCTTAGAGACACAAAATTATATGCTCCTTATGATGGAGTAATTAATGATATTTCAGCTAGTCTTGGGAAACAGGTAAGTACTTTTAATGATAAAATTGCTGAAATTATTGATATTAAGAATCTCGAAGTTAGGTTCTCATTGTCCAAAGCACAATACGGAAGATTGCTGGAAGATGAGCTATCGGTCATAGGTAGGCCAGTATCAATTCAATGGTCTGCTGGTAAAAAAACAATACCTTTTAGAGCTATTGTTAGTCGAATAGGTGCAGAAATAACATCCAACACAGGCGGAGTGGATGTTTTTGCAACTCTTTTACTCGATGATGATGACATTTCATTAATTCGGCCTGGGGCATTTGTCAGGCTTGGAGTTCCTGATAAAGTTTATAAATCAGTCATGGTTGTGCCCGATACATCGGTGTATGAAGATTCTTATGTATTTGTAATAAAACAATCACGTTTAGAAAAACGCTTCATTGAAATATTGGGTTACGATGGAAGCTATGCCCTGATTAAGGCTAAAGACTCATCGGAGATCAAGGATGGCGATCAACTAATCACTAACCAACTCAGAGAAGCAGGCGAAGGAGTCAAAGTTAAAGTTTTATAATAATGTATAAGAACTACAGTCAAAAAAATAAGGTTTCATCAAATAAAGATAAACATACACCTAGGATAGGAGTAATTGCTTTTTTTAGCGGGCATAAAGTTGCGGGCAATCTTTTAATGATATTAATGATACTTTTTGGGATATTTGGTCTCACACAACTCAAAAGACAATTAATGCCAGATTTTGGAATAGAGATTATTAGTATTAATATTCAATGGCCCGGAGCAAGCGCAGAAGATGTTGAGGAAAATATTATCAATGCAATAGAACCAGAAGTCAGGTTTATCAATGGCGTTGATGATGTTGATGCATTTGCTTATGAAGGCAGAGGAAAAATTAGTGTAGGGTTTAATGATAGTACATCGATGTCAAAAGCTCTTACTGATGTTCAATCTGCTGTTGCTAGGATATCAACCTTTCCAAAAGATATTGAAAAGCCTGTTATCTCTCAAGTCATTCAAAGAGATGAAGTATGTCGTATTGATATTTCAGGTCCTTTTTCAAATAAAACACTTAAATATTTTGCAAGACAAATGCGTGATGACCTGATCAATATGGGACTTTCTAGTGTTGAGTTTGAGGGCGCTAGAGATCAAGAAATCTGGATTGAAGTTCCATCCGATAATCTAAGAGAACTGGATCTTTCATTAGAGGATATTTCAAATAGACTGGCTGCTTCCAGTATAGATTTACCTTCAGGGAGCATCAATGCTGGTGGCACTTCTAGGCAAATAAGAAGTGAACAGCTGGCGAGAAGCCCTAATGAACTGAGAAAGATAGAGGTTCTGTCCAAATCATCAGGAGAAAAACTCTACTTAAAAGACATCGCTAATGTTTATGAAACATTTGAGGAAAATTCTGCATATCGAATCAATAGTAAGGGTCCTTCTATAGGCTTGGTGGTTTATAGAAATCAAGGTGCTGACTCATTGACTTCTCAACAGCGAGTTGAAGAATATATGGAGAGTATTAGTAGCAAGTACCCGCAGTCACTAGAAATTGTTCTTTATGATGTTTTTGCTGATTCAGTAAGACAGAGAATCAATATGCTTATTGATAATGGAGCGACAGGCTTAATTTTAGTACTGATTGTTTTGTTCTTTTTTCTCAATGGAAGAATTGCACTTTGGGTTGCTTTAGGGATTCCTGTAGCTTTTCTAGCAGCTCTTGGCGGAATGAATGCCATGGGGTTATCTCTGGATATGATTAGTATGTTTGCTCTTATTATGGGTATTGGCATTGTTGTGGATGATGCAATCGTTGTGTCAGAGCATTCTACAACTCTACATCGTAGGGGTATGAACTATAAAGATGCTTCTAGAATTGGAGCACAAAGGATGTTCCCCCCTGTTCTAGCTGCTTGCCTTACGACGGTTGCCGCTTTTTTGCCCGTCCTCATGATAGGAAGTGATGTTGGTCAAATAATAGCGCCAGTACCCATCACTCTTTCTCTAATTATTATTGCAAGCCTTATTGAATGTTTCTTAATTCTTCCCATGCACCTTAGACATTCTATGAAGAAAATTACACAAACGGAACAAACAAAAATTAGGAAATTTGATATTTATTTCAATAAGTTTAGAGACGAACAAGTCTTGCCATTGGTTAGTAAAACTTATGCAACAAAAAAATTTACAGTAATAGCAACAATTTGTTTATTTCTAATTTCAGTTAGTTTGTTATTCACTGGTCGAGTTAATTTTGAATTTTTTGATACTCCTGAGAGCGACACTATTCATGCTAATTTTTCATTTTCACCAGGGACACCGGAAGATACTACTGAGTTGATGGTAAAAGAGCTTGGAAGAGCGGCTCTAGAGGCTGAAAAATTAACCACAAGTTTTATTGGTGAAGAGGTGGTCAAGTATGGCATTGGCAATATTGGTGCATCGGATACAGGCAGAGGCAATCTTCTTACCAACACAACTGGTTCACATATTGGATCTTATACTGTTGAGCTGGTTTCCGGAGATAAAAGAGATGTTAGGAATATGGAGTTTATTAAGGCATGGGAAAGCGCAACAAAGCTAATGCCTGGTATTGAAAGCTTCATTGTATTTGAGGGCCAAACAGGAGGACCTCCAGGAAGAGATCTTGATATAAGACTTTCAAGTGATGATTTGCAAACGATGAAGCGTGCGGCATTAGTACTTCGAAATGAGTTAAGAGCATTGCCTGGTTTGCTGGCTGTGGAAGATGATTTTCCTTTTGGCAAACAAGAAATTCTTTTGGAAATTACACCTGAGGGCGAAGCAATGGGGTTCACAGCAGAAAATGTTGCACGACAAGTACGTAATGCTTTTTCAGGCTCTATTGCTAAACGTTTTTCTCAAGATACAGAAGAAGTATTAGTTCGAGTGAAGCTTCCTACTGAGGAAACAAGTAATCAAACTATTCGAGACATATATTTACTTACTCCAGATAATAATAATGTATTACTTTCCGAAGTGGTTTTGTTAAAACAAAGACTTGGTTTTACAAAAATTAGAAAAGAAGGCGGGGTTAGAAAGGCTTCAGTCACTGCTGATGTAGATCCATCTATAACCACTACCAATAAGGTACTGCAGTTGGTTAGGAAAAATATTGCCCCAAAATTAGAACAAGAGTTCAATGTTAAAGTGGAATTCAAAGGAAAGGCTGAGGAGCAATCCGAAGCTTTAGGTGATTTGACTCTAGCCTTAATTATCACGCTAGCCTCTATTTATATTATTCTAGCGTGGCTATTCTCAAGTTATACCACACCTTTGTTAATTATGACTGTTGTGCCTTTTGGTTTAATTGGAGCAATTATTGGGCATTATATTTTAGGATTTAATCTCAGTATGTTTAGTCTAATGGCGTTTTTTGGACTGACCGGTGTTTTGGTCAATGATTCTATAATTTTAGTTAAAACTATTAAAGAAGCTATAGCTGATGGCTATCAATTAAGCCAAGCAGTTGTTGAAGGTGTGAGAGAGCGATTGAGGCCTGTGATGTTAACCACTATTACAACGATTGTAGGGTTAATGCCAATTTTATTTGAACAAAGTTTGCAAGCTAGATTGGTCCAACCTTTAGCCGTTACTTTTATTTTTGGAATGATATTTGTTCCCTATCTAGTGCTTATATTTATTCCTTCTATGATGGGCATTGCTGATGGATTAAAATTAAGAATCAGAAACCTAGCTAATATAATTGGATTTCATAAAGGCCAATACGAGTAGCCAAAGTAGATACTGAACAGTAAAATAGAACTATATTTTATGAGCTCTATCAAAAAACCATTAATTGGAATTGTTTGCTGTAAGCGCAAGCAAGACGGCCATTATTTTCATATGGTTGGAGAGAAATACATCAATGCTATTAATAATCACTCAGGCTGCACTGGTGTTTTAGTTCCAATTGACCAGGAAGAAGATATTAATCTTTCTATTATAGAAAAGGTGGACGGTTTTTTATTAACAGGAAGCTTGTCGAATGTTCATCCCAAGATGTATCAAGAGAATCTCATTAATGCGGAGATGATGTTAGATGAGTCTAGAGATCAATTTGTTTTTTCAATGATTAGAACAATTATAAAAAAACATATACCTCTCTTAGCGATATGCAGAGGTTTTCAAGAAATGAATGTAGCTTTTGGAGGAAAACTTTATCAGGATCTTGAGCTTGAATCAAACCATACAGGACATGACTTTGATCGAAATCAATCGCATGATATTCAATATGGATTCAGTCACGAAGTGAAGCTATCAAATAATGGATTACTTCATAATTTAACTGGACTTGATAAGGCAGAAGTGAATTCACTTCACACACAAGGAGTTAAACAATTAGGCGAAGGGCTTATGATTGAAGCGGTAAGCCATGAAGGCCTGGTAGAAGCCTTTACTGTCGAAGAAGCTGAGAGTTTTAACCTTTCTGTTCAATGGCATCCTGAATGGCAGCCTCATAATAGCTTTCTTTCTCAAGCAATTTTTGATGCTTTTGGAGTAGCCTGTAGAGATTTTCAAAACCAATCATGAAAGATAAAGAGTTATCCAGTTGGTTTAATGAGTATTCTATCCAGGAAGTGGAGGTTATCGTTCCCGATATGGCAGGAATTGCTAGAGGCAAAATGCTGCCTGCTGAAAAATTTATAAAACAATCTGAAATGCGTTTGCCTGAATCTGTTTTTATCCAAACTGTCACAGGCGAGTTTATCAATGAGCCGGTCATTAATCCTGCAGACAGGGATATAATAGTTAGGCCAGATCTAAACACACTTAGAAGATTACCTTGGGCTAAAGAAGCAGCGGCATCTGTGATTAATGATTGTTTTTATGAAGATGGATCTGCTGTGAATATTTCACCAAGACAGGTGTTAAAAAATGTACTGCAAGCCTATAAAGATAAAAATATGGTTCCAGTTGTTGCCCCAGAACTTGAGTTTTATCTAGTCAAAAGAAATACAGAGCCCAATATGGAGGTTGAACCTCCCATTGGTCGTTCGGGTAGGCAAGAAACCGTTCGTCAGCCATTTAGTATAGATGCGTTGGATGAGTTTGAACCAGTTATTGATGAGATTCATCGATATGCTGAGGCAATGAATATCAAGATTGATACTTTAGAGCATGAAATGGGAACAGCCCAATTGGAGATCAATTTTGAGCATGGAGATCCACTCTATATATGCGATCAAGTTTTGATGTTCAAAAGAATCGTTAAAGAGGCAGCAATGCGTCATAATATTTATGCTACCTTTATGTCCAAGCCTATGCAGTTTGAGCCCGGGAGTGCGATGCATTGGCATATATCAGTTGTAAATAAAGAAAGTGGTGAGAATGTGTTTAATGATGAAAAAGATCAGGAAACTGATTTATTTAAACACTTCATTGGTGGATTACAAAAATACATTCCAGAATCCATCGTGTTTAATGCACCTTATGTAAACTCATACCGACGATTTACAAGATGGCAAAATGCACCGATTAATCTTTATTGGGGTTATGATAATAGAACAACAGGTCTGAGAGTTCCTTCTTCCTCTCCTGCTAATAGACGTATCGAAAATAGAATTGGCGGAGCAGACGTTAATCCATATTTATCCATTGCAGCTTCTTTAGCATGTGGTTTTTTAGGAATGAAAGAAAAGATAGAGCCAAGCATGCCTGAGGATTCAAATGCTTATAACTTACCTTTTAAATTGCCCCAGAATTTATCATCAGCTACTGATATGCTAGAACAAAGCGAGGCTATGCAGATGCTGATGGGTGACCGTTTTTTACAAGTTTATATAGCTATAAAAAGATATGAATACAATAAGTATTTCGAAGTGATTAGTCCTTGGGAGCGAGAATATTTACTATTGAGTGTATAGGTATGAAAGAAGAACTACATAATTGGCAACAAATGGATAGCGATCATTTCTTACATCCATTCACCGACCATAATGATTTATCTAAAAAAGGGACCAGAGTTATTACCAAAGGGGATGGGATATATATTTGGGATTCCGAAGGGAATAAAATTTTAGATGGAATGTCTGGTCTGTGGTGCGTTAGTTTAGGCTATGGCAATAATGAGCTTATAGAAGCTGCATATAATCAAATGAAAGAATTACCTTACTACAATAGTTTTTTTCAGTGCGCTCATCCACCTGCTATTGAGCTCAGTCAGAAAATAAGCAGCATTGCTCCTGAATCACTCAACCATGTTTTTTTTACAGGCTCTGGCTCTGAAGCAAACGATACCATGGTTAGAATGGCTAGGCGTTATTGGCAATTACAAGGGAAACCAGAAAAACAAATTATCATAGCTAGAAACAATGCTTATCATGGCAGCACAGTTGCGGGCGCTAGTCTGGGCGGTATGACAGGTATGCATGAGCAGGGCGGATTGCCCATTCCAAATATCCAACATATATCACAGCCTTATTGGTTTGAAGAAGGCGGCGATTTGGATCAAGATTCTTTTGGTTTGAAAGTAGCAAGAGATCTAGAGCAAGCCATTGTTGAGTATGGAATTGATAATATTGCTGCTTTCATTGCCGAACCTATTCAAGGAGCTGGCGGTGTTATTATTCCACCAGAGACCTACTGGCCAGAGATACAGAGAATCTGTGATGATTATGAAATACTATTAGTAGCCGACGAGGTCATTACTGGCTTTGGCAGAATGGGTGATTGGTTTGCAACTGAAACATATAATATAAAGCCGGACTTTATACCATTCGCTAAAGGAGTGACATCTGGTTATTTGCCCCTAGGAGGTTTACTGGTCAGTGATCGTGTCGCTGATATTATCATTAGCAAAGGTGGAGAATTTACACATGGGTTTACTTACTCAGGACATCCAGCTGCTTGTGCAGTTGCTATTGCGACCATAAACTTTATTGAAAGAGAGAATGTACTAGAAACAGTCAAACACCAAACAGCGCCTTATCTAAAAGAACAATGGGAATCTCTAAGTACTCATGAATTAGTCGGAGAAGCCAGAATCAAGGGCATGGTTGCTGCCATTGAATTAACAAAAGAACATAGAACAAGGTATGCATCAACGATAGCGGCAGGCTCGGTTTGTAGAGATTTAGCAATTGATCATGGATTGGTCATGAGGGCAGTTGGCGACACTATGATTATAGCACCGCCACTCATCATTACTGAGCAACAAATAGATGAGTTGATTGATAAAACCAGAAATACTCTTGATGCAACTTTAAAAATGATAAAGTCACTATAAGTCCAATTGCTCAGTCATGAATAATCAGTCAGAGAGTCCCGATTCATACTACTTGCATTCAGCAAATAACATTACAACTCGTAGACAATTAACAGAGTCAGTTGATGCAGATGTGTGTGTCATAGGAGGCGGTTATACAGGGCTATTGACGGCACTCAATTTGGCAGAGAAAAATTATAAGGTAGTATTGCTCGAAGCGAGAAAGGTCGGTTGGGGAGCTTCCGGAAGGAATGGAGGTCAGGTGGGCAGTGGTCATAATAAAAAAATTAATGATTTAGAGAATGATTATGGAAAAGATCTTGCAACCCGTCTTTGGGATCTTGCAGAAGATGCTAAAGAGATAGTTCGTAATAGAATTGAACAACATAAAATTGATTGCGATCTCTGCTATGGGAATATGGCAGTATCAGATGATATAAGAGATCAAAAGAAGCATCAGGAGTATGTCGATAAGCTCAATCATGATTATGATTATGATTTGATTTCGTACCTCAGTGAGCAAGAAGTTTATGATATGTTTCATAGCCCATTTTTTAAAGGAGGAGGCTCTTTGGATATGGGAGGCATGCATCTGCATCCACTCAACTATGCATTGGGGCTTGCTGAAGCTGCAGAAAGAGCAGGGGTAATGATTTTTGAAGAGTCAGAAGTCATTGATTATCAAGGACAAGAAAAAAAGGTTGTTTATACAAAGAAAGGACAAGTTAATACCAGTACCATAGTTTTAGCCTGCAATGCGTATCTTGAGAAACTAGAAAAAAAGATTGCGGGTAAGATTATGCCCATTAATAATTTTATGTTAGCAACAGAACCATTGGACGAGGATGAAGCTCGTTACATCAATAAAGATAATGTTTGTGCTCATGATAATAAGTTTCATGTTCACTATTTTAGAATGTCCCAAGATAATCGACTCTTATTTGGTGGTGGTGAAAATTACACCACAAAATTTCCTAGTAATCTTAAATCCTATGTCAGAAATACAATGCTTGATGTATTTCCAAAACTTGAGAAAAAGAAAATTGATTTCGCTTGGGGTGGGACCATTGCTGTGACTGTCAATAGGATGCCACATATTGGTAAGCTGGACTCTGGCGTTTATTTTTCACATGGATTTTCTGGCCATGGTGTTGCTATGGCCTCCTTGGCAGGAACAATTATGGCTGAGGCAATAGATGGATTGTCTAAACGTTTTGATGTTTTTAATGAGGTTAAGATACATACCTATCCAGGCGGGACTTTACTTCGATGGCCAGGTTTTTATTTAGGCATGCTGTATTTTTCCCTACGAGATAGGCTATGAAAAAACTTTTAGTACTTTTTTGTCTGACATTCATTATTTTTTTTAACTCTACCTCTGCTGTTACTAATGAGGTGAGAGTTTACAACTGGTCTGATTATATTGATAATTCGGTCATTGATGACTTTGAATCAATGACAGGGATTAAAGTTATTTATGATGTGTTTGATAGTAATGAGGTGCTTGAAGGAAAATTACTTGCCGGCAATACTGGTTATGACATCGTCGGTCCCAGTATTGAATATCTGGGTCGTCAGGTCATTGCAGGAGTTCATCAAAGACTGAACAAGGAATTCATTCCGAATTTACGTTATTTAGAACCAGAGATGATGAAAATGTTAGCCACAATGGATCCAGGGAATGATTATGCAATTCCTTATTTATGGGGCACAACAGGGATTGGTTATAACAAAGATAAAGCAAAAGAAATCATGGGTGAAGATTTTAAGATGGACAGCTTTGATGTGATTTTTGAACCAAAAATAATTAAGCAGTTTGAGCAGTGTGGTATAGCATTTCTTGATGCACCCAGTGAAGTTTTTAAAGCTGCTTTATTTTACTTAGGATTGAATCCTAATACGAAAAACCCAAGAGATTATCAAGGTGAAGCGTATCAGCTGCTTAAGGATATTCGACCATATATCAGATATTTTCACTCATCCCAATATATCAATGATCTTGCCAATGGAGAGATTTGTTTAGTATTTGGGTGGAGTGGTGATATTTTACAATCAGGTGATCGTGCAGAAGAAGCAGGCAATGGTATTAACATTGGTTATGAGATTCCAAAAGAAGGGGCTCAAATGTGGGTGGACATGATGGCCATTCCTAATGATGCACCAAATGCTAAAAATGCACATTTATTTCTTAATTTCATTTTACAACCCAAGATGATGGCAAGAATTTCTAATAAAGTTAAGTTTGCCAATGCAAATGTACAATCCAAAGACTTTATCTCTCAGGATATTTTGAATAATCCAACAATTTACCCTAGCCAAGAAACAGTCAAAAAATTATTTATAGCAGAGATTGCGAATCCAAGAGTTGACCGTATGATGACTAGACAATGGATTAATATTAAAACGAATCGATGAAAGAAATAAATATTAGATGCTTAGTCTTATCAACCTTTATTGTTTCATGTCTATTTTTTGAAAATACCTTATCTAAGATATCGTTTAGCAAAGTAGCCTATATTAATGGCTCCATACATACTTTCAATCAAGATTTGTCTATCGTTGATTCATTATTGGTGGAGGATGGGCTTATTACCAAAGTTGGCCCTAGAGATTTAATTATTGATGAAATTGATGAAGATACTCAAGTTATTGATTTAAATGGTAAAATGATGATGCCATCTTTTCATGATGCGCATTCTCATCCCATTTGGGATGGCATCAATCAATTGAAATGTGTGCTGACTGATTTATATGATTTACAGAGTATTAAGGATGTACTGAGAGACTGTTTGGAGAGCGAACTGACGAAATCAACAGGATGGATTGTAGGTTCTGGATTGAATATAGGTCTCTTTCCTTCAGGCAATCCAAATAAATCTATATTGGATGACATCAGTAAAGATATTCCTATTATTCTTTGGGCCAATGATGGCCATAGCGGACTTGCAAATAGTAAGGCTCTTGAATTAGCCAATATTACAAGTGATACAAAAGAACCTCTATATGGAGTAATTGAAAGAGACCTCATGACTGGTGAGCCTAGTGGAACATTAAGGGAGTCATCAGCAATCAATGCAGTACTAGATCTTGCTCCAAAAGATACAGATGTTGATTATGATAAAGGATTGAGTATCGCACAGGATATGGCTCATAGTTTTGGTATTACCTCAGTACTAGAGGCAGCCGTTGGCGAACGCCATATGGCAGCCTATAAGAGAGCCGCTGAGCGAGAAGAGTTAGAGCTCAGGGTCTTTACATGCCTGGAGTATGGTAAAACTAGTTTTGCTCATGATGCGAGTACCTTTGAAGATGTGTATCAAAGACTAGAGCAATTCAATCATCCACGCCTCAATGTTAATTGTGTAAAAATATTTATTGATGGTGTTTTAGAGGGACAAACTGGTGCATTGTTGGAGCCGTACTTGGATTCAGGAAATATTGGGGAGCTTATCTTAGAAAAAGACTCTCTCAATAAGGCAGTTGCACGTTTTGATTCTGAAAATAGACAAGTGCACACACATGCTATTGGCGATCGTGCTGTTCGGGCTGCATTAGACGCATATGAATACGCTCTTAAAGAGAATGGGACTCTTGATAATCGTCATCATATTTCTCATTTGCAAATGATTAGTAAAGTCGATATTCCAAGATTCTCTGAATTGAATGTTGCTGCCACGTTTCAAGCTGCATGGGCTATGCCTGATGAATATATCACAGGAATAAATATTCCTGAAATTGGTATTGAGAGAGTCAATAGAATGTATCCAATTCACAGTGTTTTTCAGTCAGGGGGGTTGATTGTTGGTGGCAGTGATTGGGCTGTGACAACAATGAATCCATTCATAGCCATAGAGACTGCAATTAGAAGAGAGGATCCAGACGGAAGGCTCAAAGGTATATTGAATCCAGATGAAAGAATGGGATTAACTGAAATGTTAAAGGCATATACCATTAATGCTGCCTACATCATGCATCAAGATCATATTACAGGTTCACTGGAGGTGGGTAAGTTTGCTGATTTGATTATTCTAGATAAAAATTTATATGATATTACACCGAATGAAATTAGTGAGGTTCGTGTTTTAGAAACAATCATAGAAGGCACAACTGTTTTCAAGATAGAATAATTATTCAATGAGAAATAAGAATAAAATTACAAGGAGAGATTTTATTAATGGCGTGAGTTATGGTTTGGCAGCTTCAGTTGCTCCCATTGATTTTTTAAATGCTAATAATATTAATCCTTATAAATATCCTCCAGCTCTAACCGGCATCAGAGGGAATCATCCCGGTTCTTTCGATCATGCTCATAGGCTGGCCTTAGCCGGTGGTAATTTCTTTGACGAGGTGATAGATCTTGGCGAGACCAATGACTTAATTGTTGTGGGAGCAGGCATATCAGGTTTGTCAGCATCACACTTTTATAAAGAGCGAACATGCGCTAATCAAAAGATTCTTATTTTAGATAATCACGATGATTTTGGAGGCCATGCAAAACGTAATGAGTTCCAAGTGAATGGAAGGCAAATGTTAACCTATGGAGGAAGTCAATCAATAGAATCCCCAAGTTATTACCAAGAGATATCTAAACAATTAATAGCTGATCTTGGCATTGATGTTCAAAAGTTTTACAGCGCCTATGATTTTGATTATTTCAAGGAAAGAAATCTCAGATCTTCATTCTATTTTGATAAGAAAACATATGGTCAAGACAAGATTGTTCAAGATGTCCCAAGCTATAGATATGATATCGCCTATAAGACAAACACTAAGCCGGAGAATATAAAAAAAGTTGTAGCTGAGATGCCAATATCAGATCAAGCAAAGAAAGAATTTACCCAACTATTTTTAGACAAAACTGATTTTTTCCCCGACATGACTTTAGAAGAAAAATATTATTATCTAGAGAATATCAGTTATGAAGATTACTTGAGAAAGTTTCATAATGTTGGTGATGAGACTATTGGGCTTCTGCACAGAATGCTTTGGGCATTATGGGGTGTTGGAACAGAATCTATACCTGCTTTCGGTTGCTTTTCTGATGGCTTGCCAGGCTTTGCTGGCCTTGGTTTTACTGAACAAGAAGATGATTCACCAAAACCTGAAAATGAAATGTACGATCTTCCAGCCTACGATGAGACCATTGAAGAATATATGAGCAATAATGAAACTTCTGAAGAGCCATATATTTTTCATTTTCCAGACGGCAATGCAAGTATTGCAAGAATGCTTGTGAGAAAGATGATTCCAAATGCCATACCTGGAAAAACGATGGAGGATATTGTGACTGCTAAAGCTGATTATTCACAATTAGATATATCCAACCAAAATATAAATATTCGCCTCAATAGTACCGTTATATCTGCAAGTAATGTTAAAGATGGCGTAGAAGTGATATATATAAATCAGGGCAATTTATATAAAGTTTCGGGTAAGAAGTGCATTTTAGCTTGTTACAATGGAATTATTCCTGACCTTTGCCCCCAATTACCCGAGAAGCAAAAAGAGGCTTTACAATATAACGTTAAAGTGCCGCTGGTCTGGGTGCAAGTGGCTATGAAAAACTGGCATATGTTTGCAAAAAATGGAGTTTCTAGAGCGATTTGTCCAAACTCATTTTTTAATAATATGTATGTAGACTTCCCAGTCAGCATTGGTGATTATCAATACCCCCAGTCTTTTGATGAACCAGTAGTCTTCATGATGAATCATGTTCCAACGAGGCCCTATGAAGGATTAACTAATAGAGAGCAACATAGAAAGGGTCGATACGACATCCTGAAGATGAGCTATCAAGATTATGAGGATAAATTATTTGATCAATTAAAAGGTATGTTCGGTTCAGACTTTAAGGAGGAGAATATAGCAGGAATCACTATCAATCGCTGGGCACATGGCTACTCATATGAATACAACAGTTTATTCGACAATGCTTATTTTGGAGGACGAATGCCCGATAGCATGGATGATGAGAGATACCCTCACGTGATTGGTAGAAAACCTTTTGGAAATATATCCATTGCAAATTCCGATGCTGGTGGCTCTGCCTATGTAGATGCTGCCATCGTCCAAGCGGATAGGGCTGTGAATGAGTTATTAAGCTAACAATTAATTTTTTGCTAAGTTCTCATTGAAGAATGTTTGCATTCTAGAATACAGTTCAATTCTGTTCTCTTCCAAAACGAAACCATGACCTTCTTCTTTCTTAATTAAGACTTCATAAGGGATATTTTTTTTATCCAGGGCATCCATTAGTGTTTCCGCTTGCTCAATTCTGACATTGTAATCTTTCCTACCATGCACAATAAACAGAGGCGCTTTAATCTTATCTATATGAAAATTCGGCGAGGTTTTTTTAAGTTGCTCAATATCTTCTTTGGGATCAATAACATGATTTTTGAACCACCGATTTAAACGCTCCACCCATCTGCCATTTTGTTCATAGAGCATTTTCATATCCCAAATGCCAACATAATTAACTGCACAACGATACAGCTCTGGCGTTAGAGTAATACCAGCCATAGTGGCATACCCACCATAACTGGCTCCATAAATACAAACATGCTCAGGATCAGCTATACCTTGATCAATTGCCCATTGAACGCCGTCACTGATATCGTCTTGCATTTCAAGACCCCATCTTTTATAGCCAATTTTTTCAAAGCGTTTCCCATATCCTCCTGAACCTCTATAATTAATTTGCATGACTGCATAGCCTTGATTAGCAAAGAATTGTGTTTCAGGATTAAATCGCCATTGGTCTTGAACACCAAATGGACCTCCATGAGGATTAATAATCAGTGGTAGATCCTTTCCATTACTATCAATCGGGACAGTCAAAAAAGCAAAAATTGTCTCACCATCTCTAGCTTCAAAAGTAATTGGTTTCATTTTAGACATCGTTTTTGGATCTATCCAAGGCCTTGTAGATCCAAGGTAAACGATGCTGTTTTTGTTGCTATCATAGAGATAATATTCACCAGGATTAGTATCGCTTGCAATCGTAAGGATCATTTTTTCTGCATACTCGCTCATTGAAGCAATCCCTACATAATCAACCCCAAAAGCATTTTTGAATCCTTCAATAAGGCTTTCCCATTTGGTATTAATGTAATGTCTTTGAGGCTTAGTATCGATATCATTGTAAAGAATTGTGACAGGCTCTCCTGTCGGAGTGAAGCCAAGATTAGTAACATCGGTGCCTTCGTTTTCAAATACATCTTCCATGTCTCCAGTTTGAGGATCAAACAAACTAACGGAATATGTATCTTGCCCTAGGTTAGAGGTCACATAGATCTTTTCATTGTTCTCTGTAAATCCCAGTAATCCCCAACCATTTTGCATTCCTTCAAAACGATCGATTTCTGTCCAGTCTGATTCTGCATCATCTCTGTACATAATTTGTGTTTCAAAGTTCAGAGATTCTTCATCTTGCATAGCGGCCAATCGAACGACCCCATCATTATCAGCTCCCCAACTGATTACAGGACCTGGAGGAGCAATGAGTCTTCTAAATTTACCTGTATAGACATTCATTCTATACACATCCATAATGCTTCTTTTTCGTTGATTTCTCATTACCAGAATATGTTCAGGATCAAATGGCAACAGGTTTAGTATTTCAGTTCTGATGACTTTGGAGCGAGTCACAGCATCTTCTGGTTTGACTAATTGCTTGTCTTTGGTTCCATCTTTATTGACCCCATAAATACCAATTGAATCTATAGACCCAGTCATATCATTGAGTTGATCGCCACCAGTGGTAAAAATAATTCGATCATTGTTAGCCCAAAAGAAGCTATTCACGTTTTGACTTCTGAGTTGGGTTATACGAATTCGTTTACATTTAGAAATAATTCCATTTTGACAATCTTCATTGTCATCATTTAATGAGAAGACGATAATATTTCTTCTGCTAACATCACAAAAATCAACTACACCTGATTTCTTTCTTCGGTTTTGTTTTCTACACTGAGCAACTGTTTCTTTATTAATATTCAATGGGGTGAGTGCAGCCATATATTGCCCATCGGGCGATAATTGAGGACCTAGCATTGCTGGATCTTTAAAGAAATGCTCTACTGGGAATTCTTCTACAGCAACTGCACTAACGCTTAAAGTGAGTGCAAAACATAATATTAGTTTTTTCATATAATAACCTTGTCCTAGGAACATTAAACAAAAAGATACTAAAGATCTAGTTGATATGTAAAATATTGATTGATGTTTTTCTCAAAACATTATCTATTATTATTTCTGTTCCAGCGAACTAAATTTTGCATTTTGATTCGTCTTAAAAATACTTTGTATTTGTAGTCTTCTTCTTGCCATTCTTTTAACCATTGCTCACCATCCCTTTCCGCATCTATAAAGACTGCATTGGTAATCATCATTGGAATTAAAATTGATCCATGGATGACAAGACTTGCTATGATACTGTAATTAATGAAACCCAAATAATATATGGTAATTAATCCGAAGAATACACACCATATAGAAAATAAAATTAACATGAAGTATGCCTGTAGACTTGGATCAGGTACATATTTTAATGGATTGTATTTGACATCCATTACACTTCTCTAAGTATTAAGTAAAAACATGATTGTTCTTCTGAATAAGTTTGGTTTGTTCATTTGTATCTATACTCTCCATAATGTAAAAAATAATAAAGATCTAGTTCATGATTAAAAAATTTTGTACTATTTTATAATGTCACGATTAAAATCTTATCTACTCTCTTTCTTTTATTTAACTCTCACTCTATCTTTCGAAGTGAGTCAAGCTTCGGATTGCTTAAAATTAATAGAAGACAATCAATGTATCGAAGCAGTTAATACTTGCAAGGTTGAAGCTAGTGATGGCGATCTTAATTCTCAGCTATTGTATGGCTATTTACTGAGCAAGACCTCTAATGGTGATTTTAGAAGAAATTATAAAAAGTCTGTCCAATCTATTCGTACTGCTGCAGAGCAAGATTATACGAAAGCCCAACTGGCTATGGCAGAAATGTATATGAATGGTGAGGCTTTACCAATGAATGCTAAAAAAGCGAAACAATGGTATGAAAAAGCAGCTGAGAAAGGAGATCTTGATGGCATTAATGGCTTAGCTCGATTGTATCGTTATGGCACAGGCGTTCGGAAGAATTACGAGCGATCATTCGAGCTGTATGACCAAGCAGCATCACTAAATCATATTAGGTCTCAAGTAGGATTAGGATTATCCTATCGCGATGCTAAGGGCACAAACAAGAATTTAGTGAAAGCCTATGCTTGGTTGTCTATAGCCTCTGATAATATCAGCGATGCTTCTTTCAAAAAACTTCAGAAAGATTATGAGGATGAAAGAAAAACCATTGATAAATCCAAACCCCAATGCAAATATATTGCAAAAATAGATGAGTTCAGCGAGAGAATGGCTATAGGTTATGCAAAAAGAGCACTGTTTGATTTAAAGAAAAGAATGAGCTTAAAGCAGATTAAAAAAGCAAAAAACTTAGCCATAGAAATAAAAAAAGAGCGGGCTCTCACCCGCTCTTTGGATTCATCCAGCGATTCTTAATTAAAGGCTTTGATCGTATCGGAAATAAACGACTCTTCCTCTTGA
>JABHDX010000080.1 GCA_018672815.1 Gammaproteobacteria bacterium
CCAAGATGGCCAGCTGGTAGCAAGCTTTTATCAATTCATTGATTGGCAAGATTATAAAACTTTAAAGTTAGAGCTAGAGAATCTTTGCGAGAAAAAAAATATCTTGGGCACTATATTGCTTGCACCTGAAGGCATTAATGGGACTATTTCAGGAGAGAAAGAATCCATTGAGTCAGTAATTAATGTTTTAAAAAAAGATTCAAGAATGAAAAATCTAGAACCTAAATATTCCATTGCATATGGAAAAACTTTTTACCGTATGAGAGTCAAATTAAAAAAAGAAATCGTATCAATGGGAAAAGATTTAACAAAACCTGCCAAGAAAACAGGAACTAAAATACAAGCTAGAGATTGGAATCAGGTTCTTTTAGATCCTGATATTATTGTAATAGATACTAGAAATGATTATGAAATCTCGATAGGAACATTCGAGGGTGCTATTGATCCAAAAACAAAATCATTTCGTGAATTTCCAAAATGGGTAGAAACTGAATTAAAACCATTAATTGATAAAAAGAATGAGAAAAAAGTTGCCATGTTTTGCACAGGAGGTATCCGTTGTGAAAAAGCCTCATCTTACCTATTGGATTCAGGTTTTGATGAAGTGCTACAACTCAATGGTGGTATCTTGAAATACCTTGAAGAAATTAATACTGATAAAAGTTTATGGAAAGGTGAATGCTTTCTTTTTGATGAACGAGTTTCAGTCCAACATGGGTTAATAGAAGGCAACTATTCCATGTGTCATGCGTGCAGGATGCCAATAGATAATAATGATAAGAAAAGCAATCACTACATTGAAGGAATTAGCTGTCCCAATTGTTTTGAAACCCATTCAGAGGAAAGAAAGAAGAGATTTGCAGAACGACAAAAGCAAATATCATTGGCTAAAAAAAGAAATGAGCCGCATATAGGAAAGAAATATTAAGGCTGATTTCTATATTGTCTCAACAAGAACAAATTGACCTAAAATTTGTGACTCAAAAGATACTGTATTATTTTCTCTATTGATCCAGCTCCCTACTTCCTTTCTAACTCTTGGCAATAGTTCATATTGCTCAGTAATAACATTAAAAACATAAGGTCTTATCATTTCTGGGTTTTTAACCTTATTCTTATCATAACTTATTGTCAGTGTTGCCGGTGCATTTAGCGTGGTTCTGTGAGGTCCAAAAAATACAGATTTAGAAACAGCATTGGGATGTATTGGCATCAACTCAGATGGAGAAAGCTTATTTTGAGTTCCAATAACAGCAGTAAAATTATCTTTAGCAGAATCCAAATAATCTGATAACTCCATATATTCATTGATTGGTCTAACCGCTGTTGTTCCTGTATTAGGACTTGGGTGTGACTCAGGTCTCCAACGATTATTCCAGTTATATGAGTTAGGTTTCTCTGGATTTGGATCAGCGTTTATTGTTAGCTCTGCTCCTGATAAATCCCCACTACTTACTTTTACTTCTCCACCTTCTAATAAAGATATTTCACCACTCGCTGCGATCTCAATATCTAGATTTGGGAAAATACCAAAACGTTCGATACCACCACGAATTCTATTCATATAATTGACTGCTAAGTCTTCATTAAAATCCTCGAAAGCTTCTGTTAGTTGCAACCGTGTAAAGCCTTCAGGACATTGATGGTTAATTGCTTGTGTTTGCTCATAATCTCCTGGTCCATGATGTTTTTCACACCATGTCATCCTGTATTCTTCTTGGCGAATTTCTTCTAATGTATTCAATGGTATATTTAATGCTTCTCTCATATTAATTATTAGAATCCAATAGCTATAACCCCAATGCGACAATTGAATAATCACTTCTTTTTTATTTTGATTGAGAATAGCATCTTCTATATTTTCTCGTAGATCGCTAAATCGAAGTGGGTCATCTTTGTGGCCCAATTGTGATCCTCCAAATAAAGCATATGCAAATAAATTATTAGTCCGTGAATCAGAACTTCCAATACCGCCAGTTTTATTAAATGTAATATTGTAATCATTCTCATTTTGCTCAATATATCTTTTAAAACTTAAAAAGTTTAAATAGGCATTTTCATGAAAAACTTCTTGAATAAAAGGTGCTGCATTTGACATTGGTCCCACTGGATTAGCACCTGGCCAAGGTAAGCCAAAGGTTGTATAAATGACTGCCACTTCCTTACCTGGCTCAATATGATTAAGATGACGCTTTAAATTTTTATGCATCATTAAGTTATATTCAGGCGTTCTACCATACATTCTCACTTGACTAATATTGAAGTCATCCACATCAAAACCTGCCCGACATAAGGATTGAGATGAAAGATGAAGATCCCAAAAATTATTAGCATAAATATTATGATCTGTAATCGGCTTGGCCAGCACAATATCACGATAACCATTTCTGCCTAAACGAGGCATAGTATCTTTAAGATGCTTTGTTTTTCCTGGTACATTGGAATAATAGCCTTCGGTAACTCTTATTTGATTATCAAAATATTCATTGATGTAGTTTTCAATAAAAGGATCTTGTGGTGCTTCAACTTTATCGTATGGAGGAAAATGAACTTCTTTATCGAGACTCCAACCCATCATGCCGGCAACTCTTGCCTTGTAGGCTTTATCTATTTCATAATAATCATTAATGCCGTTGGGCTTTTTTATAAGAAAAATACCATCCAAGTAATCGATTCCATTTCTTGGATCAGGTGTGTATCTAATTAGTGGAGCGCCACCAGAATCTGCTGATCGAGAAGAAACATAGTCCTTCATTGCAATAATATCTATTCCATCTAAATCTTCCTTATACAGGATCGGAGCATCTCCTCCAGCATAAGGAAAATCACCCACTTTATTATTCACAATAGGAAAAAAACTTTGTCCATCTTCACTAATTTTATAAGCACCAACACTATCCCAAAGTCTTTCCATACCTTCTACTTTTCTACCAATAGCAAATGGTAACCTTGAAATTTCTACTTGAAATGGAAAGGATCCTACATGCCATTGAGTACAGGCTTGATTAGGCTTAGTAACTCTTTCTCCTCCAGATGTACGCCAAAAAAGATAATCATCATAATCCTTATTAAAACCCTCAGGTGTTCCCCATCCAGAAAGAACCACTACAGGCTCTTTTTTAATTCTTAAACTTAAAGGGTCACCATTTCTCTTTAATAAAACAGCAGGCTTATAACCATTGGCAGGTATATAGTCATAACTGTAAAAGAAAATTCCAATAAATAATCCAATTACCCCCAAAGTAATGCCTAAGCTTCTATTAATTGGTTTCATATGTTACCTCTATGATCGATATTTTTTTAACTCCAATTATCTTATTAAGATCAGAAAATAAATACAATTACATAGTTTTATCTTGATGATTCAACAATTAAATAAAAAAGCCAGGGGATTTTAATCCCCTGGCTTAAAGACAGTTTTTTAGTCAAGCTTTATCAATCCTGAACTAGAGTCAGTAAATCATCAGAATGCTCTAACAAATCTAAATCTGCTGTGGATAGTTCCTTTTCGAGTATTTTATTAATTGCTGTATGTTTTTTGCCAAAATCTGCAAAATTATCAAATCCACAAGAAATATAATGCGCTAACTCAGGACCCCAACTATGAAAATACAAATCACAGCCGCCAAAAGCCCTATCAAAAGCATTAAATAGAATTTCAGCTCTTTCTTGTTTTTCTGTAAGAGTTAGGTAGGGTCCAAATTTCCAAGATGTCCAAACATTATTCTTCGGTGCTTTGCCCATATTCAACTTTTGAACATCTAGTATATGATCCGTATGCGATGAATAATTTTGTGTTATTTCCATTCGGTCTTCATTGGCTTCTGCTGTTTCATGAATGGCATCTAATTGTTCGAAATCTTTAAAAAAACAGTAAGCGTAAAAAGCACGTTGGCCACCATACCAATGCCTGTATAAACCACAATCATTATAACCGTCCTCTTCCTGTTGTAGCTGAAGCGCTGCTAATTCCTTTTCTAAATCTGCTGGGTTTTGTCCGGGTGCTATTTCATAGGTTGAAAGCAGCATATGATTATTGCCAGGAGGATTTGTTTCCTCATGATGTGCTGAAAAAATATTACTCGAGTAGATGATTAGAGCGATTATAAAAATATTTCTCATTTGTTTCTCCTAAAAAAGATGAACTTAGATAATTCATCCTACATAATCATTAAGCAATAGTGAATCAGCAATTAAAATTGTAATATTGAATTAGGATGATTGATTTAAAGACAAAAAC
>JABHDX010000081.1 GCA_018672815.1 Gammaproteobacteria bacterium
AAGTGAGAGAGCTAACTTATCACGTAGACAAAAAATATATTCATTAGGATTACTTTTATTATGTCTATTACCTTTATTAATAAATTTTTACAATCCAACATGGAATGCCATTCTTAAAGACATACCAATTATTAGAAACTCGGTAATGTTAGTACGATGGTATATAATTTATATACCTCTCTTCCTGCTTATTGCAGCGATTATATTAAATAAACTAAAATACAAAAAATTTATTATTCCTATACTTATCATTCTGATGATTTATATGAAATATGACGAAGATAAAAATTACTATTTAGAGCAGTCATATGATCCTGAAATGGCTATCACTGCATACAATACTTTTAAGGAGTCATTAATGGTTCCAACAATCAGTCATATAACTAACCAAAGAGAACTAGAATTTAAAGATGGTAAGCGATTACAAGGTCGAGATGAGATGATGGGTTTTGGCATGTCTCAAATAAATTGCAATGAATCATTATTTGGATATCTGCATGAAGACTTTAAGAAAAAGGGTCTTCTTCAAATAAACACTGCAGTTACAAACTTATCTAATGAAAGATATAATATGAAAAACCCAGCATGTTATGTATTTCCAGAAGAAAATAATTGTAGTCCAGGCGACCATTTCACTTTTGAACAAAAAGAAGAGCTGATGAGCTTTGTGAGTTATAAAGGATTTGATTTCAATATGACAAAAGAGCAACACTTTTTTAACTGGCTTTCGTTAATAGCATTTACAATCAGCTCTTTTTATATCTTAATTTATATTCTCAAAGTATTTATTTTTAAAGTTTTGAACTAAATAAATCACTTATTATATAATTATACTAATAAAAAAAAGGTACTAGGATGAAAAACTCAATGATAGATACAGTACTCCTTACTCTTATAGGATTGGAGTATCTTGGTTTTGGTTTGATTGGCCTAATCAATCCTAACTCTGCAGCAACTTTGGTAGGGTTTACCCTCAATGAGTTAATTTCTTTGAGTGAAATAAGAGCAAATTATAGTTTTTTTGTTTTACTCGGACTGATGTCTTTGATATCGCTATACAAGAAATCATTACAAAAAATTACATACCTAATAGTTGCTCTCCTTTGTGGTAGCTATGTTTTTGGTAGAATAGTCAGCATTGTTGCAGATGGAATTCCAGATACACGTACGCTTTGGATGGTTTTTGCAGTAGATCTAGCTGTTTTTGTTCTATCTTTTTGTAGATATAAAGATTTAAGCTAAATTTAATCATTTTCCTATATGAAAATTAAAGATAAAAATATTGTCATTACAGGAGGTGCCAGTGGCATTGGCAAAGCAATGGCAGAATCTTTTTCACATCACAAAGCTAATTCCATT
Organism: Gammaproteobacteria bacterium; assembly: GCA_018672815.1. Next base: position 1,360 of record JABHDX010000081.1, read on the forward strand.
GTAGTTGTTGATATTAATGAATCACTTCTTAACGAAACCAGAAAAGATATCGATGCTATACCTATTGTTGCTGATATCTCTAATGAAAATGAAATATTACGAATTATTGATATTGCAAAAGAACGTGTGGGAAATATTGATATATTTTGTTCCAACGCTGGGATTGGTGGTGCTCCTGGACTTATAAACACAAGCCAAGAGGATTGGCAAACAATCTGGCAAGTTAATGTCATGTCTCACATCTACGCAGCAAAACATTTAATACCCTCGATGATTAAGCAAGGAGGAGGGTATCTTGTGAATACAGCCTCGGCCGCTGGACTTTTGACACAAATTGGTTCTGCTGGTTACTCTGTAACAAAATCAGCTGCTATTAGTTTTGCTGAATGGTTAAAAATTACGTATGGCGAAAGGGGAATTGGTGTTTCCTGTTTATGCCCACAAGGAGTTAGTACCAGTATGGTCAATGATGCGCCACAGGTAATTAAAGACATCGTTAGCATAGATGGAATATTGGAACCTAGTGTAGTAGCTGAAGATGTTATTAAAGCAATAGAAAATGATGTTTTCTTAATTACACCACACAAGCAAGTGATGGATTATATTAAAATGAAATCCACACAACCAGATACTTGGATTTCTGCTATGCAAAACTTACAAAGTCAATTTATTGATGGTATCAGTGCAGCAGCACCAGAGGATTATAATATAAGTCAAGAAGACGAATAGTATTAACTGTTTAAAGTATCTAGAACTTTAGGTAAGGCATTAATATAGCGTTTTATATCTTCTATTTTCCCCATGCTGACTCTAGACCAATTTCTAAAAGCACCGTACTGGCCTTGAATTAAAACCCCATGTTTCATCATTAGTTTTTGAAAATCATTTGCATTGAATTGTCCTAAGTTCACAAAAATAAAATTTGTTTGTGAAGGTAAAGCACTCAGACCATTTTTTAAGATTGCTTCGTTAATCATTTCTCTTGCTTCAATTATCTTTGATTTAGAATAATCAAGAAATGTTTGATCGTTATAGCTGGAAATTGCACCAGCTAAGCCAGTCAGTGATATTGAAAAATGACCTGTTCCATTCTTGATAATAGATTGAATTACATCAGGTTGAGAAATGATGTATCCAATCCTTTGTCCTGCGAGTCCATATATTTTTGAAAAAGTTCTTGAAACGGCAACATTGTGTCCATTTTTTATCAATCCAATCATTGTATTATTTTCTGGATTATTGGTAATTTCATTATAAGCTTCATCAACAATAACCAGTGTATTTTTAGACATTCTCATAACACTTTTTTTCAACTTCTGAGAATTTAATAGTGTTCCAGTTGGATTGTTAGGATTAATTATTGAAACAGCAGAAACACCATGTTTGGCCGTCATTTCAAGTTCGTTTAAATTGATTTCCAAATTTTCCCCATTGGGTTGTCTTATGATGACTCCACCTGAGGCTTCAGCTGTAATTAAATGGGTATCCCAGCCAAGCTCCATTCCCAGTAATGGGTTGGTTCTAGACATAATTTGAGACAAGTTGCTCAGAACTTGAGTTGAACCAGAACTGATAGCAATTTGATTGGTTTGAATGTCGTGTTTCTCAGCAATCATTGACTTTAGAATTCCAATAAGATGATCGGGATAGTAGGCTCCCTGATAAGTAGATTCAATCATTGACTCAATTGCTTTTTTACTGGGCCCGTATGGGTTTTCATTCCAATGTAATCTTGCAATCCCATCTGCAGCACCATAAACCTCATTTGCCAATGTATGTTTAATAATGAAATTATTAGCAGCTGCTATTGATAATAATGATGCAGACTGAGTTATGAACTTTCTTCTTGAATATTGCATAGTTTCATTTTAACCAGATTGTTCACTGATGGTTATTATTATTTTTTGAAATAAAATATCTGATAGTATTTAGTGAGCAATAATAAATTAAGGAATTACTATGAAACTTAAAATATTTTTTACATCACTTATACTTTTTTCATTTTCTAGTGCTTACAGCATCGAGGCAGATGTTTGGGAATATAAAGTTCTACCAGGACATATGAATGAAGCGGTAGTACTGTTCGAAGAAGCCATCAAGTTATCTAAAGCAGCTGGAAGAAATACATCAATACTGCAACAGACTTTTGGAAAAGGTGGTGAATTTAAATTTCATTGGGTTGATTTTCATAACTCTTTAGAAGAAAGAGCTAAAGATAAAGCATATGATTCAGCTGATTATTCTGACTTCATAACACGTTTTTATGCATCAGGTGCAGTGACAACAGTTAGGTCATAT
>JABHDX010000082.1 GCA_018672815.1 Gammaproteobacteria bacterium
ACCTGACCATGATTCTGCTTTTTTTAATAGTGAAGAATGAATTTCATTTCTTAGATCATCAGTGAGTTCAATGGTTTCACTCGCACTCTGTTTAGAATCAGTTTCAATATAACCTCCAGCTACAACTTCAGTTTTGAGGTGTTGTTGGTTTTCATTATAAAAGGTTCGGATCTTTGATACTAAATGAACATTTAGTTTATCTTTCAAGAAGCCAACCTCAGTGTAACTGGGTATTGTTTTATGTGTAGTTTTGAATTTCTTGACCATATTTTGTATTTCATTTTCTTTGGTTGAAGGCACAATCTTTGTTTGGTTAATTATGTTTTTCTTAGGACGATAACCCATCTCTGATTGAATATTATTTTCATTAAACCCCTCATTAAAAAGAATTGTATAAATCTCATCTGGATTACATCCTCTTTTTATATTTTCATCAATCCATTCTCTCCATTCCTGGTTGATTGTTTTTAATGTGCACAAAAAGACAGGGATGTTTCTAGCAGTTTTATCTTGGTAAATTTTATAATCTGGGTAAAAAGAACATATGATGGGCCAAAGTTCATTTTTTACTATCTCATCTACTTGCTTTGCTAGGTAGTACTTTTTTTCTTTTCCGATTTGGATTGTTACTTTGTTATCAGATGCTACATTATAATACCAAGTTGGATTCATCGGCATGCCACCCATAGATGCAACAAGAATTGGTTGTTCATCTTTCATGACTTTAATTAAAGGTATGTTTCTTGTTTTGCCTGTTTTACGACCTTTGACTGAGAGTATCATGATTGGATATTTTCCTAACCATTTATTCCAAAGTTTGCCACCAGATAGTCTATAAACAAGAGCATTCAGGCTGGATAAGTGCTTTAAAGCTTTTTTTATTCGAAGCGCCTTATCGAATGGAATCGCATCTTTTTTTTTATTATTCAATTATTCACCTGTTAAAAGGTAATTTGTCATTCTTGTATATAAAACTTTCATCTTTGCTTCATCAAAGCCAACAATGACATCTCTTAAAACACCTTTTTTAATTAAATAATCAGGTATTTCCTCAGGGTTAATATTTTCATCTAATGCTTTCTCTACAGCATTAATAGTATATTGGTAAAAGAGTCTTTGTTCTTTAAGTGATTTTATAGATCCAATTGTTCCTGATACGAGATTCATGGGTCGATCCTCAAAACTCATATGTGAGCCTATGATACTTTTTACTCTTTTTTGTTTTGCTAGTCTTTCTGCTTTAAGAAAATAGGGGACTAGGTTAAATACGTAAGTATCTGCAAGACCTGCTCCATAAATCATATTTAAGCCATTAGGAGGGTTAGCATCATCAGCAATAAACATAATACGGTCTGGCTGAATCAAAAAGACAACTCGGCAATTATCATGTGAAGGCCCAAAATAATACATTTCCAATGAGGCTCCTCCAACTGAAATAGTGTATTCTTTTTCAAAAACAGTATCAGGTTTAACCACATTAGAGTTAGGGTTATTAATCCAATTTTCTTTACATTTTCTTTGAGCTATAACCTCAGCACCTTGATCTTTAAAGATCTGTCCACCAGCAATATGATCCCAATGTGAATGTGAATAAGCCATATATTTGATTGGTTTATCGGTAATTTTTTTAATTTCTTTATTGAGTATGAATGCAGCATCAACAGTTAATGGGTCTGTGACGATTACACCTTCATCACCGATTAAAAAGAAGTTGCGATAAAACGTATAGCGAAATGCATAGACACGCTCTGAAATTTTTTCAATTTCCCAAGTCTTTAACTTTCCAAATAACTGGGTATCTGATTCGGCTACCTGAACTGGTTTTGGCTGAATGGCACAACCATTCATCACAATGACAGCAAGCACTAATAGCAGTTTTATAACGTCTGGAGGCTGCATAGATTATCTGCCCATATTTTGAAATGAGGTATAGCGTCTAATAATATTGATTAAGTCTTCTGAGCTATAATTTTCATATTGTTGGTAAGGTTCTAAATCTAATTTTTCAAGGTCAATAAAGTTATCTAGATTAATAATGCCATCTTCTTCAGCTTGTTCGGCTGTCGTTTGCATTAATTCCCAAAATACTCTTTGTTCTGCAATGATTGATGTGGATCCGGTTAGTTTTATCTCTGTGTGTCCAGTGATAAATGATTTTATTTCTTTTTTTTCAACAAGTGTTTCTAGCTCTATAAAAAAATTAATTAATGTTGCCGGTCTCAGGTAGGGTAATGTTGGATCCATTGGGAATCTCGCTCCTTTTGTATGAAGCAGGTCTGGTATAAATAAAAGATTTTCTTTTACCAGATGGATAATAATCATACATTCTCCATGGCTGGGTCCATAGTAATAAAGGTCTATAGTTTTCCCACCAACAGTTATCTCAAGGTAGTTTTGAAAGTATTTAGTTGGCTTAAGGACAGCTTGATTATTAGATAAGTACAAGCCACATGCTTGTTGAGCGATAACTTCAACATCCTTATTTAGAAATGCTGTGCCTGTTGATATTCGGTCCCAATGTGAATGGGAGTAAATGATATGGCTAATCATTGGCTTGCTGTTGGTGGTTAGAAAGCCTTGAATCTGTTTTGCGGTATGTTCATTCAATGGGTCAACTAAGATAGAGCTTTCTTCGTTAACAATAAGTATACTTTGCTCGCCCCCTTGATTGAAAACAATGAGATCTTCCGATATTTCTTTGATTGAAAAGTCATCTGAAGCTATAGAGGCAGGAGTAAATAAAAGAGTAAATAATAATACTGTCCAAAGGCTATTTTTCATTTTAATTATTTTTAATTATAGACATTGCAATCTTACCAAGAATTGGGACAACAGCACCAATTTCCTTAGCATTATCAGCAGAAGCGTTGCCTTGCAGGGATCGTTTGTAGACACCTTGTGCAATGCCAGCAAGCCGAAAGAAGCCGAAGGCTAAATAAAAAGACCAATTATCAATTGAATCAATATTCATTTTTTGACAATAATTTTCTATGTATTCTTTTTCGGTAGGAATTCCAAGTGATGAAACATCAATATCTGCTAATCCGGGGGTGATGCCTACTTTTGGTACATACCAGTTCATGCATTGATAGGCTAAATCTGCAAATGGATGACCTAAGGTGGATAGTTCCCAGTCAAGAACAGCTAAAATTTTAGAGTGGCTTTGATCAAAAATCATATTGTATAATCGATAATCTCCATGCACTACTGATACCATCCCATCGTCTTCTGGCATATTGTTTTCTAGCCACACAATTAAGGATTCTACATGGGTGTACTCAGCAGTTTCTGCTGCTCTGTATTGTCTAATCCATCGATTTACTTGGCGTTCAAAGTAATTGCCTGTCTTCCCGAAATCTTCTAGATTAGATGTCTTTATATCAACCTGATGAAGGGCGGCAAGCACCCTATTGGTTTCTTCATAGATTTCTTTTCTTTGCTCTTGATTAACCTCAGGCAAGGTTGGATCCCAGAAAATTCTACCTTCTATAAATTCCATTAGATAGAATTTCGTTCCTATAATGGAGCTGTCTTCACATAAATGAATCATTTTAGGAACTGGAACTTCGCTATTATTCAGAGCCTTCATAATTCTGTATTCTCGATCAACCGCATGAGCAGAAGGCAATAATTTTCCTGGAGGTTGTTTTCTTAAAACATATTTGTGTTCATTGGTTTCAAGAAGATAAGTAGGATTGGATTGTCCAGTAGAAAATTTTTTTGATGTTTTAATAACATTAGAATGGGGTAGTTTATGCTCTAGATATTTAGACAGTGTTTGTAAGTCTAAATTATGAATATCATTATTCATTCTTAATTTTATATTCTGCCTGCATCGATAATCTCTTCCTGCTTTAAGATTTTTTTTGCTAGAGAGGCTAAATGCACTTCATCGGGCCCATCTGCTAATCTGAGGGTTCTCGCATAAGAGTAGGCACCAGCTAAGAAATAATCATCGGATAAGCCACCTGCTCCATGGACCTGTATCGACCTATCTATAACACTACAAGCCATGCGTGGACAGACAACCTTAATCATACTGATAAGATCACTAGCTTTTTTATTGCCAAACCGATCCATTTTATCTGCTGTCATTAAAGTGATTAACCTTGACTGTTCTATCTCACTGGCCGATAAAGCAATATTTTCTCTAACAGTGCCTTGAACACTTAATGGTCTTCCAAAAGCTATTCTAGTTTCTGCTCTTTGACACATTAATTCTAGAGCTCTTTTGGCAAGTCCTATTAATCTCATACAGTGATGAATTCTTCCTGGTCCCAACCTCCCTTGTGCAATTTCAAAACCACGTCCTGACCCTAAGATAATATTATTTTTTGGCACCCTAACATTATCAAAATTAATTTCAGCATGACCAAAAGGTGGGTCCATGTAGTTAAACACTGATAGTGGTCTTATAACCTCAACCCCCGGTGTATCCATTGGAATAAGGATCATGGATTGTTGTTTATGTCTATCAGGGTTATCAGGATCTGTTTTTCCCATGAAAATAATAATTTTACAGGCTTCATTCATGGCACCTGAGCTCCACCATTTTCTGCCATTAATGACATAATCATCCCCATCCAACATAATTGGCGCTTCTATATTAGTCGCATCCGAAGAAGCTATATTAGGTTCAGTCATTGAAAAGCAAGATCTAATTTCACCTCTAAGCAATGGTTCCAACCACTGTTCTTTTTGTTCCTCTGAGCCATAGCGATCTATTACTTCCATATTTCCAGTGTCAGGAGCATTGCAATTGAAAATTTCAGAACACCAAGGCACACGACCCATGACTTCTGCAAGCGGTGCATATTCTAAATTGGTAAGACCTGCTCCTCTTTTAGATTCTGGAAGAAATAAATTCCATAACTCTGCTTTTTTTGCTTCCTCTTTTAGGTCTCTCATTAAAGGTGGAGACTTCCATAAATTATCGGTTTTCTTGTAATGATCTTCATATTCTTTTTCTATAGGATACACATGCTTATCCATAAAATTTTCCAACCGTACTAGCAAATCTTTAACTTTTTTTGAATGTTCAAAATCCATCTTAATTACTCACTCCTTTTTCAATTAATTTATAATATTTTCTAGTTGCTTGGATCACTTCAATGTTTTCTTTCCCTGTGTTTTCAACTTTTTCCAGTGAGGCCCAAGCATCTTTTAATGTTCTCCAAGGTACATCATCTTCACTTAAAAGTCTTTGTGCTTCAAACTCTTGGAAGTGCATTCTAATTTTTCGATCGCAGTTTTCATGTTCCATTGCAATGATTCTTTTTGAGAAATCGATTAGTCTTGGATCATTCATTTGTTGCATGATCTCCATTCTGTTCTGTAAGTCATGATCTGTTAAAAAAACATCACTTAGGAGACGATCTCTTTTATCAATAAACTGACTATAAATTTGAGATTCAGAATAAACAGCAGTTTCCCAAGGCGATCTTTTTTTGCTGTTAATATCACAAGCAAGCACTATATTATTTTTAAATCCATTACTCTCTTGAACCTTTGTTGCCCTTTGTGTTGCCTCTGCTGTAGTGAGCTGATTTTCTTCGCATAAGCTTGGGTGCAATATGACTGGGCTGGCATTGGCTTTGATGTTAAAAAAAGGTGAATTTTTTTTATTAATAAGAGGCGCTATTTCTTCAGCTGTCATATAAAGATAGTCTTCTGGATCATAGACTAAATCAAAATGAACCATGTTATTTGAATAACTAGGGTCCTCGCAAATGAAAGTAGGAGTTCTTCCTACCGCTAAACGATCTTTATATTTGACCTCACCATAATTAAAAAAGAGTTGGCTAGTCATTTTCTTAACAGCTCTTTTTTTGGTGCCTGAACCGATAGCAGAGAAAAATATTTCTGGTGCTTTTTCCTTAAACAGGCTGGCTAACTTTAATAAAACCTTTACATCATCAATTGCTGAATGAGCATCACCTGGATCAATACCATTGGCTTCAGCAAGCAGTGATTGTTTTAAACTAACTTTTCCTGTTGGATCTCTAAAAAAGTCAATGCTTCTTGGGGCAAAACAATAAATAGCCTGTACTACTTTATAAAGGTCAATATGAATTCGATCTTCTAGGCCATTCGAGAGCAAATAAGGATTGTATAAGGAGGAAAAAAAAGTATGTCTAAGAATAATCAGATCGTAAGAGGCTCCATTGTAAGTGGCTATGATTTTTTGGGGGTTTTCGATCAAATAGCTTGCAAGCATTTTTGTAAGCTCAAAAAGGGAGAGATCCTCATTCATTAATTTCATTGGGTTTATATTGGTGATTTCTAGAGCTCCCGCATCAGGCAATATATATGAAGGCAGGCGGCACATATTATTAATGATGACATCAGGTTGATTAATATCTTTATTAGACTCTAGAATTGCAGCGGATGTAGGCCTCTCATATTCGATATTTCTATTGAGCCCGGTGGTTTCCAGATCAAGGCCTATCATGCCTCTTTCGGATAGTAGGTCTTGGTATTGCTGCATCCAGTCTTCTTTCATAATTATTCTCAGTTGGTAATTATTTTTTTGGCTTTGAAAATGATAAAATCATTTCAAAAGAATTAGGTAATAATGTAGTTATGGTATCAAAAAATATATTGTTAAAACTAATTTCTCTTTGCTTGGTCTTCCCCCTTTATTCTTGTGGGCAAACTGGGGAGCTCTATCTTCCTGAAGAGCGAGAAGAGAATAACATTAGAGTCATTGAAGACGAAGATAGAGCACTTAATGCCACAAACTAAAACACTTTTGCTGGTAGACGGTTCTTCATACCTCTACAGAGCTTTTCATGCATTACCAGATTTTACTAGTCCTAAAGGACAGCCGACTGGAGCTATCTATGGTGTCTTAAATATGTTGCAGAAACTAATTAAAGAAGAACAGTCTGATTTGGTTGGCATTATCTTTGATGCTCCAGGAAAAACTTTTCGCCATGATTTATTTCCAGAGTATAAAGCCAATAGACAAAAGACCCCTGATGATTTAATTAGTCAAATCAAACCCCTTCATCAGGCAATAAAGAGCTTAGGCTTGCCACTGATTATTGAATCCGGTGTTGAAGCGGATGATGTGATGGGCACTTTAGCAAGAGAAGCGGAAGCTAAGAACATAAAAACTATTATTGCAACTGGCGATAAAGACATGGCCCAGTTGGTATCTAATCATATCACCTTAGTGGACACGATGAAAAATACTCGCATGAATAGAGAGGCGGTGATAGAGAAGTTTGGTTTGCCTCCAGAACTTTTTATAGACTATTTGGCATTGGCTGGAGATGCATCAGATAATATACCTGGTGTTGAAAAAGTTGGGCCAAAAACAGCTGTTAAATGGCTCACTGATTATAAAAGCATGGATGGCCTCATTAATAATCTTGATCAAGTCAAAGGAAAGGTTGGAGACAACCTAAGAGCAGCATTGCCACATCTGGAGCTGTATCAAAAACTTGTGACCATTGATTGCACCCTTGCATTGGATCAAAAAGTAGAAGATCTAGTTATCCAACCCTCAAATGATGATGAATTATATGAACAGTTTAAAGATCTTGGTCTGCATGGCTTAATCAAGCAATTTAATATTGAGCCTAAACAAAATTTAATCAGAGACGGTGTTGATTATCAGGTTGTTTTATCAGAGAAAGAATTAACACATTTGATAGATAGGATAAGCCTAGCTGATATTGTCGCTGTCGATACTGAAACCACTAGTTTGAATTATATGGAGGCTCAAATTGTTGGTATCTCTATTGCCATTGAGCCCAATCAGGCTTTCTATATACCATGCATGCACGATTATGATAATGCGCCTAAACAACTTCCAAGGGATTACGTTCTTCAGCAGTTAAAACCCTGGCTAGAAGATAGCAACACTAAAAAAGTGGGGCATAATTTAAAATATGATAGCCATATTTTTAAAAACCATAATATAGATATACAGGGGGTTATGTTTGATACCATGCTGCAATCCTATGTATTGAATAGTACAGCAACCAGACATAACCTAAATGCTGTTTCAAAAAGGTATTTAAATTTAAATACTGTGAGCTATGAAGACGTTGCAGGTAAAGGGGCTAAAGAGATTTTATTCAGCCAGGTGGATTTAAAAAAAGCAACCTATTATGCTGCAGAGGATGCAGACATAAGCCTACAACTGTACCACAAAATTTATCCACAACTGGAAGAGCATAGGTCTTTGTTGTCTATTTATAACAACATCGAGGCACCTGCTCTACAGGTTTTACAAAGAGTAGAGAGAAACGGTGTTTTAATCGATAAGGCTTTATTAGGCGAACAAAGTGAAGAATTTGCTATCACACTCAAGGAATTAGAAAACAAAGTACACTCAGTGGCCAAAACAGAATTTAATTTAGGTTCACCGAAGCAGCTACAAGAAATTCTTTTTGAAAAAATGGGCCTACCTATTTTGCGAAAAACACCAAAAGGACAACCATCGACTGCTGAAAATGTTCTTCAACAATTAGCCTATGATTATCCCATTGTGAAAGATATTTTAGATTACAGAACCATTGCTAAATTGAAAACTACTTACACCGATAAATTGCCTCTAATGATTAATCCTAGAACAGGAAGAGTTCATACCTCATACCATCAAGCTGTTACAGCCACGGGTCGGCTTTCTTCATCCGATCCAAATCTACAAAATATTCCTATTCGAAGAGCCGAAGGCAAGAGAATTAGAGAAGCATTTGTTGTTTCGGAAGGCTATCAAATGATGGCTGCTGATTATTCTCAAATTGAGTTGAGAATCATGGCGCATATTTCACAAGACGAGGGACTATTAAATGCATTTAGTCAAGGGTTAGATATTCATCAGGCTACAGCCGCAGAAATATTTAATCTATCCATTGAAGATGTGAAACAGGATCATAGGCGATCAGCAAAAGCTATTAATTTTGGGTTAATTTATGGCATGTCAGCGTTTGGCTTATCCAATCAATTATCGATTTCTAGAAAGGAAGCGGAAGAGTATATTCGTCTTTATTTCTCTCGCTATCCTAAAGTGAAAGATTATATGGACAATACCAGACTGAGAACCAAAGAAACCGGTTATGTTGAAACAGTTCTAGGCAGACGATTATATCTTCCCGATATTAATGCAAGTAATTATCAACGAAGGCAATACGCTGAGAGAAGCGCAATCAATGCACCTATGCAGGGAACAGCAGCAGATTTAATTAAGATGGCAATGATCAATTTGCAGAAACACATTGATAATGAAAATCTCGATGCAAAAATTATTATGCAAGTGCATGATGAATTGGTTCTTGAGGTGCGACAAGATATTGTTGATTCACTAAAGGAGACAATTAATCATATTATGTCTTCAGTAGCCGATTTAGATGTTGAATTAAAAGTTGACGTTGGTTTGGGGGATAATTGGCAAGAGGCTCATTGAGTGGGTAGGAAACTTCGGTTTATAAATCTCAACTATTAACCTGTAAATGTAAAAATTTCATTTATTCTCTTTTGGGCTGTATCCACTCCAGTTTTTTTTGTTCCTGAGAAAAGTTGAGCAGTTATATGTTGCTCATACTCTGTTTTTACCTTATTAAGAATTTTTTCTTGCTCTCTTTTATTTAATTTATCTGACTTTGTAAGAACAATGTGCAATGTTTTTTTCATGGGTAAAAAGAAATCAATAAAAATTTTATCTGAGTCTAACAGGCCTCGCCGACTATCAACAATCAGCAATACGGCTCTCAATGCCTCTCTATTCTGAAGATAGTCTGTGATTAGATAATCCCATGACTTTCTTTTGGTTTTAGAAACATTGGCATAACCATAGCCAGGCAAGTCTACTAAACTATGTTTGGTGTCAATTTCAAAAAAATTAATTAGTTGAGTTCTTCCTGGTGTTTTACTAGTTCTTGCAATATTTTTTCTATTCACAATCGCATTAATCGCTGTTGACTTTCCAGCATTGGATCTTCCAACAAAAGCAATCTCCTGCCCGCCATCTTCTGGAAAATCATTGGCGGAACTAGCACTTTTTAAAAATTTTATTTTTTCAAGGTTCAAGATTAATGCCTGTTTCAATAGTTTTGTGTAAAATGCACAAAATATTAGAATTAATATTAATGGATGATAATAGCTAATTCTATGAAATTTGTAGAATTAGAAAAATATGTGAGGGATGATTTTGCTAAATAAATACTATCAAAAAACGATAAACATGATGACTGCTTTAATGCTTTTTTCGATAAGCTTAATGATACCAATAGCCTATTCCAGTGGTGATATTGAGGCAGGAAAGAGTAAAGCAATACTTTGTTCGGCTTGCCATGGACAGGATGGTAATAGTATCAATCCAGATTGGCCTAGTTTGGCTGGACAGCATGAAAAATATTTAACCAATGCGTTAACTGCCTATAAAAATGGAACTAGAAATAATGCGGTGATGGGTCCTTTGGCCATGTCACTTTCTGAGAAAGACATTGAGAATATTGCTGCTTTTTATAACTCACTATCAATGAGTAAAAAAGATTTTGACCTAACACTGGCTAAAAAAGGAGAGGCTTTATATCGGGGTGGAAATAACAAAGGTGTTGCAGCCTGTATAGCCTGTCATGGACCGACTGGGAAAGGTAATCCAGGAGCTGGCTATCCTGCTATTGCTGGACAACATGCCCAATATACAAAACTTGCTTTAATTGAATACACTAATGGTAATAGACAGCCCATAATGAATGATATGATGCAAACAATAGCTCTTCGTTTGAGCCAAGAAGAAATGGAAGCTTTATCAGAATACATTAAAGCAATGGGCAGCAACTAAAATGTTGAGATTGAATTATAAGTCTTATCTCTTTTTTATATTATTTTTACTTATAACCCCTATTGAGGCTCAAAATGAATGGCAATTTGAAAATAATAAGCATTATAGAACACTGCCTTTAGCTGAAGGTGTTGCATCGCTTAACGATAAGGTCGAGGTCATAGAGGTTTTTGCATATTCTTGTAACCACTGTTTTAATTTTGAGACTAATATTGAATTATTTGAGAAAACTAAGGCTCAATATATAGATTTTAAAAGAATGCCTGTTGTTTTTAATGAAGCCTATAAAATGCATGCAAGAATGTTTTATACAGCAGAATCTCTAGGAATTCTTGATGTGATGCATAACAAAATATTTAAAGCTTTTCATTTAGATAGAAAGCAAATGATGACCGAGTCAGAAATTTTTGAATTATTTTCAGAGCAGGGCATCAGTAAGGATCAGTTTGAAAATCGTTTTAGGTCATTTACTGTAGAGAGTAAAGTCAACCGAGCAGAACGACTAACTCGTAAGTATAAAATTAGATCTACCCCGACTATGGTAGTGAATGGCAAATATACTTCAAATGGACCTTCCACAAGAACTTTTGAAGACATGATTGCAGTGACAAGAGAATTAGCTTTAAAGGAATACAGCAGTAAATAAATTTTTATCCTGCACCTTTAAGCCAACCCGAATCTCCATTTTGATAAATTTCTTTTTTCCAAATAGGAACCCTTAATTTTACTTCATCAATAATATATCTACATGCTTTGAATGAATCCTCTCGATGTCCTGCAAGCACTATTACTGCAACAGCAATATCTCCTATTTCTAATACCCCTGTTCTGTGCATGCAATAAGCTGATTCAATATCAAAACTTTCAAGGGCCTCATTGATAATATTTCCTCCTTCTTTCTGAGCCAATCGATCATAGCTTTGATACTCTAATCTCAAAACTTCCTTACCTAAGTTATTTTTGCGAACGACACCTTGAAAAGATGATATTGCACCAGCATTGGGGTTTTTAAATTGTTGGTTTAATGAAAAAAAATCAATCTCATCCTGGCTAATTATAAAGTTATTCACCCTCCTGTAACCGGCGGAATAAAAACAACAGTATCATGTTGACTCAGAGGCTCATTCCATTCTGTGAAGTTATCATTAATAGCTACCTTGAAGGTGTTTTGATCTGGGAAAGAGTATTTTTCTTGAAGTATATCGTAGAGTGATTGAGGAGTTGTACCTGGATCAACTGATAATAACTCTTCCTTTTTTGTAGTAAGATCTCTTAATACTGCAAAATAAATAACTTTGATATTGATAAGTTTCATTATGTTGATAATTATAAATTAGATATCTGAAGATAGTAATAACATTCGAAAACTAACATAGATAACTAATAGAGCTGTAAAACGACGAATTAAAATAGGTTGGAATACCTTTATATTAAGTTGTGAACCTATTTGACCACCAACAAAAACTGCCAGTAGTAGCCACCCATATTCAAAAAATACAAGAGTTAAATTATGGCTACTGCTTTTCATGAATTGGCCTAAAAGTCCAGAGATTGAGTTCATCAGAATGAAAACACTGGTAAAAGCTGAGATATTTTTTGTTGGCAAAGCTTTTGAAAGATGCAGAATAGGGGAGAAGAAAATACCACCACCGATACCCACCAAGCCCGCTAAAAAACCTACCAGTAGACTTACAATACAATTGAGAATTCTACCTAAAGATGTTTCTAACCATTTTGAGGGCAGCAATACTTCTTTTTGTCTTAATAGCATTAGACCACCAGAGAGTAGTAATGTAACGCCTAAAACAGTAGTGAAAAATTCTTTGCTGATGACTGTGTTTCCACCCAACCAGGCAAAAGGCATGGATATACTGATTGCGTATATTGTGAATTTCCAAGGGATTAAACCATGTTTGTAAAATTTTATACTGTTGCCACTAACCACTAAAATATTACACGAGAGGGCTATTATGGGTATCAAAGTATAGTCAGTATTGGCTAGTATTAGGAGCGCATTGTATGTAGATCCCCCACCAAACCCTACAGCTGCATAAAGCAATGCCGCTAAAAAAAAAGAGATTGCCAGAACTAAAATAGTTAATTACCCTCAATTCTGAGAGCTGTCATTCTGGCTATACAACATAAGTCTCTGTCCGTAAAATTATCTTCAGATTTATAAATCTTAATCTCCCATACTTGTGACCTTTTACCTAAGAATATGGGTTTTGCAACTCCTGTAACGACTCCTGTAGTGGCAGCACGAAGGTGGTTTGCATTGATCTCTTGACCCACTACTTTGTATTTAGAATGATCAATGAATAGGCCAGCACCAATACTAGCTAAGGATTCCGCCAATGCTAATGATGC
>JABHDX010000083.1 GCA_018672815.1 Gammaproteobacteria bacterium
TGGGCGCAGAAGTTATATCTGTTACAACAGGCGATCAAACTCTAAGGGCTGCTATTGATGAAGCTTTCAGAGATTGGGTGTCTAATCCTGATGATACTTATTATATTATTGGCTCTGTTGTGGGACCTCACCCATATCCTTTTTTAGTAAGAGAGCTGCAATCAATTATAGGGAAAGAGGCGAGAGAACAAATGATCAGTCAACATGGAGCACTTCCCAATGCAGTTTTCGCTTGCGTTGGGGGCGGCTCGAATGCCATAGGTATTTTTCATGCTTTTTTAGGCGATGAAGAAGTTGAGCTAATCGGAGTTGAGGCAGGAGGAAAAAGCCAAAATTTAGGAGATAATGCTGCAACATTGGCTTCAGGCAAGCCAGGCATTCTTCACGGAAGCTACTCTATGTTGCTCCATGATAATGATGGGTTAATCCAGGAGACACATTCCGTTTCCGCAGGTCTGGATTACCCTGGTGTGGGCCCTGAGCATGCATTTTTACAATCAATAGGCAGAGTAAGTTATGTTTCAGCAGAAGACAGTGAAGCATTAGATCAAGTGAAAGAATGTTGTTCTAGTGAAGGTATTTTGCCTGCTTTGGAGAGCGCACATGCTTTTGTTGGAGCAAAAAAATGGGCTCAAAACAATCCAGGTAAAACAGTATTAATTGGTTTGTCAGGACGCGGCGATAAAGACATGCCTACCTTAAGTAAAGCGATGAATAAGGAAACAGTTAAGTGATAGGCAGTAAACGAATAGAGGTAAGTATTAATAATGCTAGAAAAACAGGGCCTGCTATCATTCCATTTGTTACTGCAGGCTACCCCAAAAAGGAAAGTTTTTTAGGGTTGATTGAAGCTTTGTCCTTATGCTCCGATGTCATTGAGATTGGTGTTCCATTTTCAGACCCAATGGCAGATGGAGTCACTATTCAAAGATCCAGCCATATAGCTATCGAAAGCGGAGTCAAGTTGAGCTGGATTTTTGACCAATTGAAATTAATTAAAATCAACACGCCGATTGTTCTTATGAGTTATCTCAATCCACTGTATGTCTTTGGTTATAGTGAATTGGTTAAGGAGTCAAAAATGGCAGGGGTTGATGGATTTATTATCCCTGATTTACCAATCGAAGAGGGCGATGACTTAAGGCAAATCCTCAATAGTAATGATTTAGGTTTAATTCAATTAGTAACACCAGCCACACCTGAAAGTCGAATAAAACAAATTGCTGATAAAAGTTCTGGGTTTTTATATGCAGTCACAGTAAAAGGAGTAACTGGTGGAGCCCAGAGCCTTTCTAGCGAGGTTACAACTTATTTAGAAACTGTTAAAGACTTAGCATCAATTCCTGTTTGTGCAGGCTTTGGAGTAAGAAGTAACAGCGATGTAGTACTTTTGGAGCCATTTGTTGATGGAGTAATTGTGGGCTCTGCTTTAGTGGAGGCCATTGAGTCAGGCCTTGATCCGATTGACTTCTTAAACGCTTTAAAAAACTAAAGGTCAAACTTTGTACGATATTCTTTAAAAAGGTCTTCTATTTTTTCTTGTCTTAAGCCAAAATCTTTTAAAGCATAGTTGTGTTGGGCTCTTTTTTGTTTGGTTTGTTTGTATATGTAATTTTTCATTCTTTTTTTATTTTGTTGGTTTATTTCAAGACCAAGAGCTTGATAAGCTGACAAAGCCTGCTGCAATGGATTAGCAACAAAGTCCTTAAAGCTGATATCTATATAGTTTTCTTTTTCTATTAGTTTTCTATCTTCAAGAAAACAGTCAGTGGCATTTTTCCAAAATGACAAGGCATTGATGCCTATTTCAGATCTATTGATATTTTTCGTAAAAGGAGTTCGAATGTGAGAGGTGAGACTACTAATTGAAGAAATAGCGTCAACAGGATTTCTATGAATAAATATAAATTTTGCATTAGGGTAAATTTTTAGTAGTTCAGGTATATGCTGTATATGACAAGGATCTTTTAACAACCAGTTTTTTGGTTTTTGAACCGTTTCAAGCGCTTGTAAAAACCTGGAATGCCATAATATTGCTGACGTATAGTCACATGTTTTTAGGTAGGCTTCGTACTCAGGCACTTTAGCATTGTAGGCCCAAGAGATGCTTTTAAAATCAATTGACATAATTTGCTGACATTCTTCTGGAAGGTATGCGCTCATAGTATGCATTTTCATTAAGTTAGGCATTAAAGCCTTAATTAGACGTAGTTTTAATTTAGTTTTAAAAACCTTTTTAGTCTTATTGAGCTCATTGTTCGTTATTGGCATCATTTGAAATATTTCCCATGTTAATGGGCCCCTAAGCGAAGGGTCACAATGCAATAAGTCGAACAAAAAAGTTGTCCCTGATCTTGGTAAGCCAGAGACAATTATTGGGTTTGATGCTTTTGGAAGATTTTTATTATTAATAAATTGATATAGCTTTGATCTATTTTTGAGTTGATTTAAGATTGCTTGACGAGTTGAGAATTGGCCCAGTAAGTTAAATCCAGATGCATTTTTATGGTCCAGCAAGAGAATCGATAGAGGTTCTAAGAATTCATCTTCGCCTAGCGGACCATTAACTTTGTTTAGAATGGAATTAACTTCTGTTGCTATCAATACATCCTCTTATTTTATTGGTTTTCCAAAAAATAGGATCATCAAACCAAGCACAATAAAAATTGAAGCAATACTCAAAGTATAGCTGAGCATTATAATTCCTGATATCAAAACCCCCATCCCAATAATGCTTTTATAAATACTTCCTAGGATTGTTTTCAGTTCGGTATTATCAGGCAAGCGGTTTGAGTAGCCTTCATCAATTAGTTGTCTTGCAAACTGTGGCAACTGTTCTAAGGACTCTCTTATTTCAGGGCCATCGTTTTGAATCTTTTTGAGAAGAGCTTTAAAATCTGTTTGCTTGGATTCCCAATCTTTTAGTACAGGTCCAGCAGCAGAGATAAAATCCAACTCAGGATACAGTTGGCGACCTAGGCCTTCGATATTCAGCAGTGTTTTTTCTAGTTGAACCAATTGTGGTTGATTCTCCATTTTGAAGTCTCTAGCAGTTTGAAATAATCGCAACAATAATTGACCAAATGAAATATCTTTTAAAGGTTTATCAGCAATAGGGTCACACACAGTTCTGATAGAGGCTTCAAACTCATCTTCTCTTGTATCTTTTGGTACCCAACCTGACTGAATAAATAATTGAGCTATCTTTTTATAATCTTTATTAATAAAAGATGAGAAACTACGGGCCAGATAACGGAGATCTTTTTCCGATAAGCTGCCAACAATTCCAAAATCTACTGCAGCGTATAAAGGTTTGTTTGGATTACTTACATCAACAAAAACATTTCCTGGATGCATGTCTGCATGAAATAAATTGTGATGAAACACCTGCGTAAAAAATATTTCTACCCCATTTAATGCCAATTGCTTAATGTCTACTCCAGCAGCTTCTAAGGCGTCAATATCATTGATAGGGATACCAAATATACGTTCTTGCACTAAAATGTTTTGACGACAAAGCTCCCAATGAATTTTTGGCACCTTAATAATATCTGAGCCTTGCCAATTTCTTCCTATTTGTGCACAGTTTGCTGCTTCACGCATTAAATCTAATTCATTCAGCACTGTTTTTTTATAATCTTGAACCACCTCTAATGGCCTAAGACGCTTTGATTCCTCTGAATAACCAGCCACTAACTTTGCTAATAAAAATAATATCGCAAGGTCATCTTCCAAGGACTTCATAATATTCGGTCTTAGGATCTTAACGATGACTTCTTCGCCTGTTTTTAACTGAGCTGAATGGGCTTGTGCTATTGAAGCTGAGGCAAATGCGACGGGGTCAAACCTATCAAATAATTCACTCGAAGGCTTACCGAAAGCATTTTTGATTTCTAGTTCAGCTAATGTTGCTTCAAATGGAGGGACATTGTCTTGCAGTTTTGATAACTCCATCGCTATATCATTAGGCAATAAATCAGGCCTAGTGGACAAAGATTGACCAAACTTTACATAGAGAGGGCCAAGTTTTTCCATAGCTTTTCGAATTCTAACAGCTATAGGGACACTCTGATCAGATCTAAACCATCTTTTAAATGAAAACAACAAAACCCACTGAACGTATTTTAGTTTAGGGGCATCTTTGAGTAGCTCATCTAAATGAAAGTCTAGGATTACCCCTTTTATTTTTAGAAGCCTTTTAATTAGTTTGAATGAGTTCATGCTTTTATTTTTGACCCACGTGCAGTGCGACAATACCCCCAGTTAGATTAAAATACTCACTGCTTGCAAAACCTGTGTTATTAATCATGGTTAATAATTTATCTTGGTCAGGGTGCATCCTAATAGATTCAGCTAGATATTTATAACTATCAGAATCATTAGCAACCCACTCACCCAATTTTGGCAAAACATTAAAAGAATAAAAGTCATATAAAGGCGTCAACAACTCATTAGGCTTGGAGAATTCAAGAACCAATAGTTTGCCACCCGGTTTGAGAACATTGAGCATTGATTTTAATGCCTCTTCCTTATTCGTTACATTTCTTAATCCAAAAGCAATCGTGATGCAATCAAAAGTGTTGTCTTCAAAAGGCAATTCCTCGGCATTCGATTGAATGAGAGTAATGTTATTAAAACTACCTTTATCTAAAAGTTTGTTTCGTCCTTCAGAAAGCATTGAGGCATTAATATCGGTTAGTATTACAGAACCACTTTTACCCACTTGCTTTGCTAGGGCTTCTGCTAAATCACCGGTTCCTCCAGCAACATCCAACGCTATCATGCCTTCAGTAAGGCCAGTGTGCATCAGAGTAAATTTCTTCCAAAAACGATGAATTCCCAATGACATTAGGTCATTCATTAGATCGTACTTCCCTGCTACAGAATCAAAAACCTCTGTAACTTTCTCTGTTTTCTCTGTTTCACTAACTTTTTGGAAACCAAAGTCATGCTCTTTTTTCTCATCTTTCATTTTTTTCCTGATCTTGGGTGTGCCTTATCGTAAGTTTCAGCTAGATGTTGAAAGTCCAGGTGAGTATATATTTGTGTGGTCGCGATGTCACTATGACCTAGCAACTCTTGAACTGCTCTTAAATCTCCGCTAGCTTCTAATAAGTGGGTAGCAAAACTATGTCTTAGTAAGTGTGGATAAACATCTTTTTTCAGTCCATTTTTTTTAGCCCAATGATTAAGTCTGCTTTGTACAGATCTTCGACTCAATCGAGTTCCTCTATTGCCAACAAAAAGAGCTTCTTCATCTAAGTTAGCTAATTGCCCGCGAACATCCAACCAAGCTCTGATCGCTTGAACTGCTTTTGACCCAATAGGCAACATCCTTCTCTTGTTTCCTTTTCCAATCACAGTGAGGCTTTTATCTTGTAGATTTAAATCTACAGGGTTCATGGTGACTAATTCAGACAGCCTTAACCCAGACGAATATAGTAGCTCAAGGATCGCTTTATCTCTCAGGCTTATTGGATCTTCTTTAGTGATATTTAATAATTGATTTATTTGATCCACATCCAATACATCTGGCAACCTTCTAGGCGCCTTAGGTGTTTTAATTCCATCTGCGGGATTATTTTTGATTAAATTCTCTCTCAATAAATAGTTCATAAAGCTTCTAATACCAGAGAGACGCCTTTGTATACTCCTAGGCCCTAACCCTTCGATAAATATAGAGGAAATAAAGCTTCGTATATGATGAGGCCTTAGATCAGCCCAAGAAGAAACTTGTTTTTCGATGCAATAACTTTCCAGGGTTGAAAGATCTTTTCTATAGCTAGTTATAGTATGTTGAGATAATCTTCTTTCCGTCTCTAGGTGAAGAATAAATTTCTCTCTTAATATTTTTAATTGTTCCTGCATAGTTTTATTTGATGAAAATGATAACTACAGTTTTTGTTTTACTATAGACAGTGACTCTAGAGCATTATATTAAATTTTTAGCCTTATGAAGCACTTCCACCGCATCTTCTTTTTGGCCTAGCTCAAGAAAAATTAAGCCAAGCTCATTATATTTTTCTACGGTTGGAAGATACTCAATGGATCGTTCCATGCATTGTTTTGATTTAGACCACAAACCATCTCTTTTTGCTAATCGAGAGGATAGTAGCCATAAGTTGGCATCTCTAGGCCTTTCTTCTGTCCATAGATCAGCTCGTCTTGAAAGCGTTGCTAGGTCTGGGTTATTTAAGAGTTCATAAATTTCAATTAGGCTAGAATTCCATGTTTTTGGTATTGTCTTTCTGAGTTCTTTTTCTGCAATAGCATGTTCATCATGATTCATCATTGATCGATATTTACATAAAAGCAGCTCTGGCTGACTTTTTAATTCTTTTGGGATTGTTAGCCAGCTTTTTGTAAATAATTCCTGGTTATCCGTACAGCCATTTAGAAATTTTTGGAGTGAGACTATAAGCTTTTCTTTTAAGGCTTTGTTTAGGGAGCCATGGCCTATAATTGCTGGTAAATAATGAGCCATAGAGTCATCTATGGAGGTTTTTGAAAACAGATCAACCATCAGCCTTAATGCTGATGTGTTTTTATTATCAGCTATTAAAATATGCTCCAATACATTCCACGCTTCTATATATTGTTCTGATTCCAGCAAGAGTTTTGTATTCTTGAGGTTTATATAAGATTCCAGTTTGGGGTATGCATCCAATGATTTTGCCAGCCAATCAGATCGTAATTCTTGTTCTTCCATATAATGTGCCGCAGTAAAACCAGCTAAATAAGTATCTATAGACAGTGATATTTCTGAAGAAATAGACCTTAATTTACGCTCTGCTTTACTAAAATTTCCCTGACTCATCAGTATCATAGCTTCATGGGTTTTTTGGTTTGCTTTTTTTTCTCTTTTTTGGTTTAAGCGTTCTTTTAGGTATTTTGGAGAGCTCCATATGAGAGAGAGTACTCTCACCAAAAAATACAGAACAATTAACAGCAATAAAAAGACAGGCAATGAAGCTTCAACAGAGTAAGTTAAAAATTCAATCAATACATAGCCATTATCTTCAATGAGGTAGTGAACACCCAACCCAATGATAATAATAGTAAAAAAAAACAATATTTTAGATCTCATGATTATTGATCCACTTGGATTAATGATAGGGCTTCATCAATTTCTTGAATTTCTGGTTTAAGTTTCAATTCTTTCAGAAGCAACAAATCATTAATGGCTTGTACCGCTATTTTATTTTGGTCTGCATACTGCCCTTTAATTTTGTCTATAGTGTTTTCTAGCGAGGTTTGATAGCTAATATCATTGTTTTGTAGTGCATAAAAGCGAATGAGTTCAAAATTTAAACGAATCAAGGATTGTATAATCTCTTTTTCTTCAGATTTTAGTTTTTGTAGTTGACTGTCACTATTTGATCTGACCCGAACTAATTGTTTCATAGAGCTTTGAAGATCATTCCAAGAGCTTAACAGTATAGCTCTAATTGAGGGGAGGGAGATTTCATAATCAATAGGTTTATCTGCGATAGCAAAATCTATAGACTGAAATAAGAGGCGCGACTCAATCTCATTAACTCTCTCTATAATAGAGGCTTGATTCTTTGTATCTATAGAAACATTCACTTTATCGAGCGCTAAATCAATTAATTTATTGATTTCTGTGTCAGATTGGCTGGCTTCATCAATAGAGTATTTCGCTTCTATCAAGGATTCTTTAATAATGTGTAAACGACCAAAAAAAGAGAGTTCATTGTTTGCAATAGTAAGAAAGTATTTTGCCCTTAACAGGAACCAATCTCCATCATGTGTCTCAGAAACATTAACAAATTGACTGAATCGATTGTTTAATTCTTCTATGGATTTTGCATTATTTTGATTGGCATTTTTGACCCTAAGAAACTCTAACGATTGATTTTTCTCTATTTCACGTGCATCTTTTAGCTGCATTTCAAACAGTATAATATTCGATTCAATCTTATTAATGCTTCCTATAGATTGGTCTAGGTTAGTTTGAAGTGTGTTTAGAAAATTTTGGGTATACCAGAATAGCGTGCTGCCTCCTAGAAGGAGAGTCAACATCAAAAAGATGATTATGCCTCCTACAAAGCTGAATTTATTTTTTTTTGTCTCTTTTGTATTCATTAGTCTTTTATTGTTATTTAGAAATTCAAAAGTATATTAATGATAGTATCGAAGTTTTAGGAAGTAATCGAACATGGAAAAAAATAATTTTGGAAAGTGGTCAGATAAAA
>JABHDX010000084.1 GCA_018672815.1 Gammaproteobacteria bacterium
AATTCTCCACGATGTTCTAATCTAGATTCATTTTGCCAAGCATTTAATATAGCCTTGATGGCAGTGACCATGTCCTCCATTCGTGCGGCTGGTTTAGACCATGGCATAGAGAATCGTTTTGTTATGTGTGGCTGTATTTGAGAACCTAGCCCTAATATAAATCTTCCTTTTGATAGCAACTGTAAATCATAAGCAACATTAGCTAAATTCATTGGGTTTCTAGAAAATGCAACAGCGATTGAAGTCATAAGTTCTATTTTTGAAGTTGCCATTGCTGCAGAAACAAGTGGTAAAAATGGATCGTGAGCTCCTTCCCAGGTATAAGCACCATCGTAACCAGCTTCTTCTAATGCACTGAAGATGGGTCCTCCTTCAGCAGGATTATTGATCATTGTTCCTGAATCAATTTTCATACCTTTACCTTTGTGTAAAAAAAAGAGGCGAAGAATATTCGCCTCTTTTATTTTTTGATACTTTCAGTTCTTAAAAGTCATAAGTAATACGTGCTCCTACAACTCTGGTTTCACCTAAATAGATTCCGTGTCCACCAGCTAGTAATGGCGTATCAAAACCACCTGTGGCTATTTTCTCATCTGTTAGATTACGACCATAGATTAACGCAGTAAAATTACCTTTGGTTATTCCTATTCTTGCATTAATTCTAGCGGTGGCTTCTTGAGTATCAAGCGGATCTAAATCTCCTGTAGTGATGTAGTCATCAAAGAAGTTATAATCAAGACCAGCATAGAGTGTCATGCCATTAGACAATGGTTGAGTGTAGTCTAAATTCAAAGAGCCATTGTAATTACCTGTTCCTAAATCTCGTCCTGTTAGATTCTGATTACCAGTTGAGTAGAAACCTGCACCATTCCAAATGATTCTACAAAATCCGGTAGGATCTGTTACGTTTGGACCGTAATCATTGATAGAAATATTTGCTGCAGAGTATGCTCCTGTAGGATCTATGGCTCTAAAGTAAGCCATTTGGGTTTCAGTACATGCAGCTGTATCAAAATCAGCATAAGTACCATCAAGGTAAGCAGCTGCTAATGCAACTCTTAACTTATCGGTAGCTTGCCAAACTAAATCTATTTCAAGTGTATCTACTTCAGAAGATGAGGCATTACCAACAACAAAACCGGTTCCTTGGAATGTAGAAATCTGTTGATCTTTATACTCCGCGGTAGCTATCGCCCAATTTAATTGGAGGTTTTCTGCTAGCCTGTGTTTACCACCTATTTCAAAGGATGTTCCAGTTTCAGGATCGTATTGAAAAGATGGATCTGGTTCATTGGGTACTGGTACTTTTGCACCATTAACATTTACAAACAATGGGTTTTGATCGTCTGCAGCATTAAACCCACCACTTTTATACCCTTTACTGAAACTAAAGTAGACCATGTGATCATCGCCATAACGTTTTTCTATTTGCAAAGAGGGCAACCACACTGAATCTTCGTCTGTAGGTACATTATTAAAATCATGAGCCCATGTATCATAATTACCACCGATAATGGCTGCAAGGAATGGACTTGGGTTACAAGTTTGTATTCCTGAGGTATTCGTTCCTAGACAAGTCTTTGCATTCACATTAGTTGTCTCTTTAATGTATCGAGCGCCCATCTGTATTTCAATGGTTTCACTTATGTCAAACCCTACTTGAGCAAACAGTGCTTTTGAATCCCTGTATTGGTTCCATTCACCTATTCTTGTTCCATGATCAAAGGCACTTTGGAAAGTACATGGAGGATAAGCAGATCCAAGGTATTGGTTGAAAATACCTGCGATTTCACAAGTATTATTCATGTAAAGTGGTGCTCCTGGTCCCCAACTTAAACCTGTGCTAGTCCCAATCGGAAAAGGAAAAGGGTTTACAACACCATTTGGAACTAGAGAAGCTGGAGGAATAGTAAATAAAGCTCTCCAAGGTACAGCACCCATACTATAAAGAATAGGAACGATTCCGCCGACTGATGAATCAATATCAATTAATCGGTCAATCTCTTGAGTCTGATCAGACCAATAGGCTCCTACCGTCCATGAGATATCACTATCAGGAGCAGAGTTGAGTCTGATTTCAACACTCTGTTGTTCATAGTTTTGCCAATCGTCTCTGGAGACTAATTGCAATGGACCAAAATCTGCATCAATGCCATCAATAAAGTCGAATTTAGCATTACCAATAGTCGCTTCTAAATTCATGCCATTGGCCATGTCATAGCTAATATTGATTGCAGTATCAACGGTGTTAGTGTTAGTACCAACCGGATTGATACCTTGAACGATTCCTGCTGCACCTTTTGCAGGACCGTAGTTAAGATCTTCATAAGCGTTACCGTTTCCAACATCAGCAACAAATGCAGGGTAGAACATATTTGCTATCGTAAATGCTAATCCAGCTGTAGGAGTTGGCGGCATAGCCATATCAAATGTATTTTGCACTACTGTAGAACCCGTTCTGACGTGAGAACCATCAGTGTGCTTAATGTCGATTCTAAGATCATCGTTTGGTTGCCAAGAAGCACTTAATCGTAGTAGTTTTTCATCAGCAGTAGGTCCTGTTGTACCTAGATATAGATTATCAATGTATCCATCATCTTCCCGATCTTTAAATGATAATCTAAGTGCAAATGTATCGCTTACTGGTATATTTAAATGACCATCCAGAATGGCTGCACTATTTTCATCTTCAGCTGCCAGTGAAATTCTTCCACTAAGATCACCGCCTATTTCAGCTTTTGCTGAAATGACGTTAACAGCGCCAGCTAATGTATTTTTACCAAATAGAACCCCTTGTGGTCCTCTTAACGCTTCAACACGTTCAATATCAAATAGACCGGTTCTATACTGGCGTCCTTTAGCTAAATGGACACCGTCAACAAACAAACCTACAGATTGTTCAAAAGATTGGTTAGATCCTGCTCCAATTCCTCTCATTGAGATTATTGTGGAGACAGCATTTTCAGATACAGCAAAGTTTGGAATGTACTGTGAAATGCCTGTAAAATCATGAAATCCTGCTTCTTGAATTTTGTCACCGCTAATTACACTAACAGAAACAGAAATGTCTTGAAGACTCTCCTCTTTCTTCGTTGCCGTTACGATGATTTCTTCGAGTTGTGCTTTAGCAGTTGTTGATATTGCAAGAGAAAGACTGACCGTCAATGCAATTGCAAGTGTTAGTAATCGATTCATTAGTTGCCCCATATTTATATAAACTTACATTTAAATTTAACTACAGCTTACAATATTGCCAATATTTTTGAATATAGCAAAGGAATAGTCTGTTTTTTATTCAAATTATTTGTATTTTTTAAACAAAGATTTCAATGTATTAGGTACTTTCAGAGTATTTTCGATAATATTATAAAATTTATCTTTTTCCTTAAAAACATATCTTTTTGGTGCTAGAGTTATGAATCAAAGTAAAACGCATTGCATATAGGGCATTTCATACTGAAGATTTTTGAATGAGAATAATTATAATCCAATATTTTTTGTTGCATACTCTATGAGTCAGATAAAAAAATTTTTTAGCTTATTATTATTTTACTTCATTGT
>JABHDX010000085.1 GCA_018672815.1 Gammaproteobacteria bacterium
ATTTTTGGTTTTGTTTTTGTAGTATATGGCTTATCGGTTGCTTCAGCATTAGAATCTTTAGTTAGAACTGTTCGCTTATCGCTTTCTTTTTTTACATTACTCTTTTTAAGAGTATTTTTTATTTCAACTTTTCTAGAGATATCCTTTGTTACCAATAGTACTTTTTTAGAGGCTACAATAATTAATGAAAAAAGTTTTATTACAGACCTTCCTATTGCTTCAATGACAGTAATCCAAGAAAAGCCTATAAATATAGGTATAAAACAAAACCAAATGCTCAACATCAGTAAAGTCGTGCCAATAATACTAAAGTTATTCAATAAGAAAGAGGCAATTGCTAAACCTAATATTCCACCAGCACCTTCTGGCATCCAGGGGATAGATAAATGAACTGATGTGATGACACAAGTTGTAATGAGAATCATAATAAATGAGACAGTTCTAAGAATTATTATTTCTCTGTAAGACTTAATTGATTTTTCAGATGCAATCAAGATTAAACCCAATATAAAAAATAATAGCGGAATAAAATAACTAGATATCCCAATAAACGTTATTACTAAACTTGAAAAATAAGAGCCAATAACACCAATAAAGTTATTAATATTTTCATTAGTACCAGTCGAGTTAAATCCTAAATCATTTGGACTATAGGTAATTAGTGCTACCAAGAATATAAATGCTACTGAGAATAGAGCGAGAACAAGCGACTCTCGAAGTAACTCGCCTTTACTAAAAAACTTCTTGATATTAATCTTTGAAATAATAATTCCTTATTTATAAATCAAATAATAAAATGAATTTAAGATAATATTTATAGTCACATATAATAATATCATTTTTTAAACAAAATCTAACACCACACTTTCATATGAAAAAAACTAAACATGCAAAACTAATTATACTGGGGGCAGGTCCTGCCGGATATTCAGCAGCTGTTTATGCTGCAAGAGCTAATCTAAAACCACTTTTAATAACTGGTTCTGAGCCAGGCGGCCAGTTAATGACCACAACAGAAGTTGATAATTGGCCTGGTGACCCAGAAGGTCTGCTTGGTCCTATATTAATGGAAAGAATGCTAAAACATGCTGAAAGATTTGAAACTGAGGTCGTCTATGATCATATTGAAAATTCTGATTTATCCTCTAAACCCTTTAAATTAATAGGGGGAGAGACTGTTTATACAGCAGATAGTATCATCATAGCAACTGGATCAACAGCTAGGTATCTAGGTCTTAAAAGTGAAGAAAAATATAAAGGCAAAGGTGTTTCTGCTTGTGCAACTTGTGATGGATTCTTCTATAAAGATCAAAATGTAGCAGTTATAGGTGGTGGTAATGTTGCAGTAGAGGAAACTCTCTATTTATCTAATATTGCAAAACAAGTCACTCTAATCCACAGAAGAGATGAATTAAGAGCTGAGAAGATTTTACAAAAAAGACTCTTTGAAAAATCAACCCAAGATGGAAATATTTCAATTATTTGGAATCATACTCTAAAGGAAGTGATAGGAGATGACAATGGCGTGACAAAGATACTCTTGGAAGATGTTAATCAATCAAAAGAAACTAAGACTATTGATGTTTCAGGTCTTTTCATTGCCATCGGGCATGATCCCAATACTGAGATATTTAAAAATCAGTTAAAAATGGATGGATCGAATTATATTATTTTGGATAAAAATAATAATAATTTTGCAACTCAAACTAATTTAGAAGGTATTTTTGCAGCTGGTGATGTGGCAGATCCCACTTATAGGCAAGCAGTAACTTCTGCTGGTAGTGGATGCATGGCTGCTCTTGATGTTGAAAAATACTTAGATAATTTATAGTAAATATAGTTTAGAATATTTTTTTACATTAATTTAAAGAGCTATATATGCCTAAAGCAGATGCAATACAAATGAATGGAGTGGTAAAAGAAACACTCCCTAATACAATATTTAGAGTTGAGTTGGAAAATGGACATATGATCACTGCCCATATTTCTGGAAAAATGAGGAAAAATTACATCAGGATTCTTACTGGAGATAAGGTTTTAGTTGATATGACTCCTTATGATTTATCCAAAGGTAGGATTGTCTTTAGAGAAACTTAATTTAATTGCTCTTTTTAATTTTTTATTAGAAAATAAAGTGACAGAAGACATAACCTATGGGACAAATTAGATGAACAATAAAAATACTTTCAAAATCATACTGACCATATTATCGATATCAATTCTTAGTGGATGTTACACTCAATTAGGAAGCAGAGCTGAATTAGAAAATCGTATTGATGAGCTAGAAAAAGAAAATATTGCAATACAGCAAGAAGCTGAAGAAGCCGTTGAAGCAGCTCAAGAGGATGTCGAAAAAGCTGAAAGAATCTGGGAAAGAGATCAATCTAAGAAATAAATACTTTTTTCAAGTCTGATCTTCATAGGATATTTGATCAATAAGTCCAGACTTTTCCTCAAATACTTTCTTCACTTTAATCCAGTTGATGGAATCAATATCAATGTTATTGC
>JABHDX010000086.1 GCA_018672815.1 Gammaproteobacteria bacterium
TCAGGATTAAGTTCTGCTTATCTTCGTTATGATATCAGTGCTTTAATGCAACAAATAAATAATGTACATAAAGGGACATACCTTTCATCAGAAAGTACACATCCATCATGGCTAATTAGAGTTAGAGCATTACAGTTTTTCTCTATGAGTGAAATGTATAATAAAGAAATTCTAGAAACCAATAATAATCTTGGTGATCCAATAGAGAGAGTTGATGAATTGATATATAATGACTTGGAAAGCTTTATTGATAAGCCTATTAGAAAAGAAATAGAAGATTCAAAAAAAGATTTATCTTTTTGGATTCATATTTTTGCAGTACTAGATGATGATAAATTCGACAAAAAAGAACAAGAAATCATCAAACAAGAATTTGGTGAAAAACAATTAAATAAAATAAAGAAAATCCTTACCTCATCAAATAAAGAACAATCTAGGAATTTCATAAATAGTTTACTAGAAGAAAAAATTTCTGGGTTAGCTCATATAGCTCCAAAAGAATCTCAAATTTTCTATAGAAATGAAATTAATAATGCCGAACGGAAGCTAAATATAGAAAACCTAGAGTCAAAAATAGTATTAAGCATAAAAAAAATAAAATAGATACCTAGATAAAAGCTCTGATGTCCGAAATGAAGAATAAAAAAGAATTAATATTGTCAATGAAACGCCTCTTCCTCATATATATAAAGCCTATAACCTCAGTCAAGCAATCATAAATTGTTGGTGTGTTAAGATAATATTTATGACAGCAATTCCAATTCCCAAAGACCCAAAAAAACGAGACAAGCTTATAAAAGCCCACTTGATTGGTGAGAAACTTAAAGCCCAATATGACGAAGTATGTAATCAAGGATTAAAGATTGCTAAAGAGATGGGTGCATTGATCGGCAAGATTAATGAGGCTAAGTTAAAGATTAAAAAAGCCACTCAGACCAAAGATGGACCCATAGTTATAGATGATTATTTGACTCGAAAGAACTGCCTACTCAACATTAAAATTTGGGCTAATGATTACCTAGCTTTAAAAAAAGAGTTAGATATTAATTCTAGAAAAAGAGATTATCTGTTTCTGCATATGAAGAATAGAGTCGTCATCGGTCTTAGTAATGTAGCAAATTTGGTTGCTAAGATGAGAGGAAAAGAACCTAAAGCGTTCACAGGCTTGTCAGTTGTGAAGAAATAGCGGATGATCCATCTTTCTATGAGCGTTGGAAGTACGAATAAAAGACTCCCAAAAACTAACAAACTGAGCAACCTCAGTAAACTGCTTGTACTAACAAATCCTCAGTCAAGATTCACAAATTGTTGATGGTTGAGGTGTAGTCATAAAGAAAAGACAGAGGATGATGAGAGGTTTTTTCATTATTATAATCTACTCCAACAACTGGGTTCCAACAAGGCCCAAATAATCCTAACAAACACCTTGCAATTCCATTTCCTATAAAACTCTTTACTGGTAGACATTTCAAGGAGTGCCTTGGCCATTAATTAAAGAGTTTTATTCTTTTTCCCATGGCATAAAGATATCTAATCTCGGCCATAGATTCACGGTGTCGTTTGAGCATTTCCTTGGTGTAGAGTCCATGCTTATAGTTGCCATTTAAAGCCCCCTGGGGGGCACCTCCTTTAGCTCCATGGAGTTGGCATCGAGGCCGCCCCCTTAAAGCTGGTTTTTGACAAGGCGTACCCTTTCTGGTCTTGGCAAGGCAGCGTTTCCCTGGCCAATCTGGGCCAAATTGCCAGTGAAGTAAACTAGGGGTAATTGCCTTCGCTTTCATGGGGTTGATTGAAATAGTGCTATTTCAAGCATTAAACGATAATCATTAGAACAGTTTTTTAGAAGTCTTTATTTTTTTGATTCTATTCAGCAAAAGTGTTGCATCAACTCGGTCGCAATAGAGTCTCTTCCATTTAGAACCATAGGCTACACTTTTATAAATAAATCTCTCTATGTCAGCATGGTGTTGAAATTCATGAGAAAATATATCCCAGTAATAAAAATTGCCAGTAAACCGCCATGTCACATCACTATTATTTACCGTAGTTATACCCGAGGTTTTATTCTCTAATCCGTCTACATCACCATCGGAGCTAAGAACAAGTTCGTATTCAAGAAAACGGTCTGTGTTTGCAGAAGCTTTGTTGTAGCAAGCAAAGGCCTTGTGCTCAATAGCATGGGACACATTGGCGATCCCAAGGCAGAATGCAGTGAAGACAATCGTTTTGCTAATTCCATTCATTGTGCTTATATTAATAGATTAAAGAGATAAATAGAAATTTAAATTGTGTATAAGAATGGGTTGAAACAATACTGTTTAGTCGCATTGTTTATTGCAATGGGCTCTTTAGCAATGATGCATTCAGCCCCAGTTCTGGCACAAAGCTCGAAGTGCACTGTACCTAGTCTTTATTTTCCCATAACCCCTAGTGGGCTGACAGCATCCACTAGTGAATTGAGAAAATCATTAGCTGCTTTTGAGCGTTATCAAGAGAGAATTGATGCCTACAATCACTGCTTAGTGAAGCAGAATAAGAAGAGAAAATACGAAGATTATAAAAAGCGGTCGGCTGCGATAATCAATCAAGAAATTCGTTTATACAATCTACGGAATGGACAAGCCTGCAAAATTACCTTTGATTCAAAAACAGGGAGTCTCATATCCAACAATAAAAAGTTTTCAGATCGACTGATTAAAGCTTTATGGGAGCTGGAATACCCTGCGAGAATCCAAGAAAATCAAACTTTAAATCTGGGCTTGAGAAACATTGGTATTGATATTACTAAGAGCGGGCGTACTGCGTGCAATAACCGCTATATTTATTTGCGAAAAAGCGCACAATTTTACTCTCTTTCAAAACAGTGCCCCCTTGCTATTCAGTACGCAAGCGCTGCAAAGAAAATCTTAAATGCATCCAAATCTGATCCAGCTTTGAAAAAAGAGAGCGAGCAACTAGATAAAGTAATTAACAATATACAAATATGCCTCAAGAAAGAAGAAGAGCAACGAACTAAATCAATTACCAAAAATCAAACTCCAGAGTCAAAAAAACTAGTAACATCGGCATCATCTGAGCCAATGGTAGAGGTTTCCAGTGCTGCAAGAGAATTGCAAAAAATAAACACAAAAAATGAGGCCTTAACGACAACAAATCAGGAATTAACAGGGCAATTATCGAATCTACAAAGTAAATTA
This sequence comes from Gammaproteobacteria bacterium, assembly GCA_018672815.1. The sequence continues at coordinate 3,198 of JABHDX010000086.1, forward strand.
AAGTCCACAAAACAAGAACTGGTAAATAGCCAACAGAATGAGCAAAAATTAAAAACAACCATCGAGGGATTGCAGACCAGGACAGACAACTACATAAAAGATTTATCCAGTGCTGATGAATTGGTTATCCAATTGCAACGAGAGCTTAGAGAAAGTTCGCAAAACCTTGCAGACCTTACAGCACAAGTTGACAATCTTGAGCAACAGCTGTTGAGGAGTGAACTGGATTTTAAAAACACTCAAACAGAGCTTCAAGAGACCCAACAAACACTTGAAGCAACACAGAAGGATTTGAGGTGGGCACGAGGACAGCCAACCATTTCTCCCTATTGGGCTTTGTTGCTGATTCCTTTTTTGGTGATTGGTTTAATTCTGTTTAAGAAGCAAAAAGAAGAGGAGCTAGAGGCAGCAAACAGACCAGAGGATTTCTCAGATGTGTCCTTGGCCACTGAGATGGCAGAACTTTGGAAGCAGAAAAACTACAACAAAGCACTTAAATCATCATTAAGAAAAGCGAAATTATTGAACAATCCTGATGCAAGAACGTATCACTTTATCAGGGGTTATTTGAAACACTTGATTAATCACGACAAGGAGGTGATTGTTGATTTTGAGACGTTGATGAAATACGCTCTGATAGAGTTATTAGGTAATAAAGTGGCGGTAGATTTGAATCAATTTAGAATGAAATCGGACAGCGAGACAACAGAATATTTTGTCAAAGGTCTGCACGTAGCCAAAGAAAAAATCGAGTAATTAAGATTATGTCTGACATCACTGAATATTTAGAAAGAGAAAGAGCGACTCTACTGGGGAATAATCTTTCTCGAAGCAGCACTTTAATTAATAAAGACGAAAAAACAGTAAAAATGTTAAAGATTATTGATGAGGACCCTAATTTTGTTTACAAACATTTAATCAATAAAGACAAACCTTTCAATATTGTTCCCATGCCTGAACCGAATCTGAAAAACCTTAATAAATCTGTTACAGAAGAAGAAAAAATTAATCTTAAAGAAGCTGGGTTCATTGAGATTGATGAAGAAACCTCCAAATGCACTTGGATCAGAAGCACAGATACTGATGATGAATCTGACGAACAAGACAACGAAATTAAAATTGCCCGATGGGCAAAAGCACTTGGTATCAATACCGATTATGAGGTACCGAAAACAGAGATGGCTGAACTGGGTGGAGCTCAGACAGACAAAAACTTACAAACTTTTCTCTACGAAAAGGACCTCATCCTTAAACTCAGGAGTCTTAACCAAAAGACCAGAAGTGATGACGCAGAGCTTGGAATTAAAAGTCTCTATTTGGCTTTGGGATTTCTGGAATGGTATGACGATAAAAATCGAAAGTGCCAATCACCACTGGTCTTACTTCCTGTTTCGATTGATATCGATAGGTATAGCAAATGCTCCATTCAATACAATGGAGATGATGTAGAGTCGAATAAAGCTTTGTTACTTAGAATGGAAAGAGAAGGCATTGAGTTGCCTGAATTTGACACATCTGATCCAGATGAAGTGGACATTGAGCAGTACTTTGAAAAAATTAATGAAGCCATTGATGAGAAAGATGATTGGTGCATTAGGCGATACATCAGTATGAGTGATTACAATCTAACCGAGTTGGAATTTTATGAAGACTTGAATCCTGAAAATTGGAATGCAGGCGTATTGGAGGCAAATGAATTTCTCATGCAGGCAACCAGAGAAGGTGATGTGGAACAACCTGATAGGGAACACAGGGGTGAATGCAATATTGAGGAAAGTGATCTTCTAGAAAAGCGATTGGATTTAGTGTTTGAAGCCGATCCTTCTCAATATCTAACAATTAAGGAGGCAGCAAATAAAAAGGATTTAGTTGTCTCTGGCCCTCCGGGAACAGGTAAATCACAAACCATTGCGAACATGATTGGCCAATTTATTAGTCAGGGAAACACGGTACTGTTTGTGTCCCAGAAAAAGGTTGCCTTGGATGTAGTTCGGAGAAATCTCGACTCAAAAAATCTTGGACAGCTTTGTTTTGAACTGCTGAGTGCAAAATCAAACAGGGGTAAGATCATTGGCGATCTCAAGAACAGATATAATTTGTACAATCAACCGACGATTGATCATGAGGAAATAGAACAAGCCATTGATGACAATGTGAATCACCGCTATGCACTCGTTGATTCTCTCAACGCCCACGCAATACTTATGAGTGAGAAGTTTGCTGACTCCAATATAACTACTTTTGACATTTTAACTACAGCAGGCTCTCTAAGAAAACAGCTAGGTGAATTAGGAGCCAATATCACTCTATTGAACCATCTGGGTAGAGGTTTTGAATTTACCAGAAAATTGTACCGTGATCAGAAAGATCAAATGAGCCAGTATCAGCTATTATTAAATAAGGTCAAAGATTTTGGTACGATTCAAGAAAACCCTTGGTATGGTTTTCAGAATTACACAGTGATGCGACATGATTACGATTCTTTATTCCAAGACCTCAAAGACTATCAGGCTTCTATCAGTGATCTCATTGAGAGATGTGAGGAGTTTCAAGCAATAACGGATGCAGATGAGATTGTTGAACTAGATGCTTTAGATAAGCACAAAGAATTCGTAGATCAATTTAAAGCAATCAATATACAGACCCTTGGAGAAAAAATTTCCAAGATTTTTGCAGAAGTAAGTTATGAAGACCTATCCAATGCCTTGAATCAGTATGATCCTTTATACAAAAGCTTGAATTATAAAGTATCTGAAGTTCTTCCGGGTTGGCAAACCATTGATAGTAAAATCTTTGATGAATTATCCAAGAGTTTAGATTCAATTCCTGCTCTTTCTGAGAAGATAAAAAAATATGAACGAGACGAGTTAAAACAACAAATAGAAGAATACCAAGAAGTAATTAACCATTTTTTCCTCAGCTATGAAGAAATAATAAAGATTGCAAATCGTCTTGAAATTGAAGATATATCAAGCTTTCAATCCTTCCGGTCATTGAACACAATTCAGCAATTTTTAGAAAATCATAAAGAATTCGTCCCCGAAATCAGAGACGAAAAATTTCACAATGAACAGTTGGATGATTACCTTGTAGCTTTGGATGACAAGGTGAAGCTATTTAAGACAGAAGAGAAAATGCTAAGACCGTACCTCAACACCGATATAATCAATTTTACCGAGATGAAGCCACATTTCAGAGCTTTGAATGCTAAAGGTATTTTTCAGAAATTCAGTGAAGAATACATTCAGGCAAGAAAGTATCTTAAAGAAATAACCTCAACAAGCGCTGAGCAGAATAATACTAGCCGTCTCAAGCATTTTATGACTTACTATCATTTACTTGAAGACAGAGAAGAATTTGATCGTGATATAGAGGGGGTAAACTTACTTGGGAAGCACTTTAAGGGCCATGAAACAAATGTCTCAGAGCTCAAGCAAGTGAGGAAATTTTATAAAGAGGTTCGGCAAAATTTTACCGGAACAAACCAAAAATTTGGCACTAAAATAATCAATCTACCTCTAGGTGAATTTTTGGAAATTGCTAACTCTGTGGATGCTGAACTCAGCAACAAATCAATTGCTCTGTATGAAAAAACAAAAGACTTCTACATCCTTTCCAAGTTACCAGTCGATCAACAACAGGAATTTTTTTCCAAGAAGTCTTTGACAGAACTCAAAACCGCAATGAATGATGTTGCAAAAGTATTGGATGAGTTTATACCTACAGTGACTCTAAATTCATTGATCGACACAGTGGTAGGACAATTGCCCAAACTAGTGTTGTGCAAAAAAAATATTGAAACAATATTAGACAACAGCCTGCTCGATTTAACATTGGATGATCATAAAGATCAATTGGATAATCTCATTACGGCTATAAAGTTATTTGATACGGCAAAGCAATTAGAATTAGACACAATTGAAGAAGTACTCTCAGAAGGGCGGTCTGATGAGATTCAACGTCTGCTAAATGTTTTGGTTGAATTAGGAGAAAAATTCCAAGACTTTCAATCGAAACAAAGTGCTTTTTATGCTTCCGGTACTATTCAAGCAAGTGAGTGGCAGCAAACAATACCAGCTGGCGTCTCTTTTTCATTAGTTGAAGAAAATAGCAAATGTCTTAGAGCTATTCAGCATTCTGAACATTTATCTGATTGGATTCAATACCAAAAAATTGGTCTGCAACTAAATGAGACTCCTTCTATACAGCTGAAAGATTTGATAGAGGATGGCTCCATTCGATCTGAAGATTTATTAATCATCTATGAATATATTTATTACCAGAATCTATCGATGAGATTACTTGATAATAATGATCAACTCCGTGATTTTAATGGGCCAATACAGGAACAGAAGCGCTCAAGTTTCCAACGATTGGACCGAGAGTATATTGGTTTAATTCCAGAACGAGTCCTTGCAAGGGCGAACAATGCAGAGATACCTTATGGAGCTACTCATAGATATAAAAAACAGTTTACAGAACTGCAGTATTTGAAACATGAATTTGGAAAACAAAGGGGGTTTTTCCCGCCTAGAACGATGGTGAGACAAGCACTGGGATCAATCCAAGCTCTCAAGCCTTGTTTTATGATGAGGCCAACCGAGGTTGCAAGATATTTGCCCAAAGAAGTCTTGTTTGATGTTGTGATTATGGATGAATCATCCCAAATATTGCCAGAACATGCTTATGGTTCATTGCTTCGGGCTAAACAGTATATATTGGTGGGAGATACCAAGCAGTTACCCCCAACAGGGTTTTTCAAAGCACGTATAGCTAGCGATGGAGATGGAGCATTTGCAGATGATTCAGAGTCAATTTTAGAATATGCTGAAAAAATTGTTCCCATACAAAATCAAGAATATTTACAGTGGCATTATCGTTCTCAACACCACAGCTTAATCAATTTTTCCAACTTTTATTTTTATGACAGCAATCTGAGGATTTTTCGATCTCCCAGAGGGCAGTCAGAGGAGTTTGGTGTCACAAATAAATATATCGAAAATGGAACTTATTCGAGCAGAATAAATGAAAGAGAAGCAGAAGCTATTGTTGAAGAAGTGAGTGAGCACATGCGACATCACCGAGGCGAGACCCTAATGGTTGTTACCATGAATGTAGATCAGAAAGAAGAAATAGACCGTCAATTCCAGATTGCTCGTGAGCAACCTGAGAATGGACATATAAAAATGTATATTGATGATAGAAAACAAGAACCATCCCAAGAGATTTTTGATGTTAAGAACCTTGAGAGTGTTCAAGGTGATGAACGGGATGTGGTTTTTATTTCCTATACTTATGGACCCGACCCAGATTCTACTACACGTAAGGTGAAACAAAGTTTCAGAAACATTTCTAAAGAAAATGGTTGGAGACGATTAAATGTCTTGTTTACAAGGGCAAGAAAGCGCGTCAGGGTATTTCATTCTATTATGACATCGGATATTGTTCCTGAGAATTCGCAAGGTGTTAGAAGCAGGGGCAAGGTGGCTTTTAGAGATTATCTAGAATTCGCTGAAACAGGAAATATTCAAGGGATCATGAATGTCCGAGGGGAACCTGACAATGAATTTGAAGAATCAATTGGAAGTGCTCTCATACAACTGGGTTACAAAATAGATTATCAAGTGGGTTTTTCAGGATTTTGGATTGATATGGCTGTCAGAGACCCAAATGATGAAGGTCGCTATATCTTGGGCATTGAAGCTGATGGAGCATCGTATCATTCTCATCCATCTACAAGAGCCAGAGATCGTTTGAGACAAGAAATTCTGGAAGGTAAAGGGTGGGAAATGATTAGGGTTTGGTCAACAGATTGGTTCCAAGACCCAGATAGTGAAATTCAAAAAATTAAAACAAGAATTGAATCCCTTTTGAGTGAGCAGGAGGAAAGTCAGGCAGAAGAACAAATGAGAGTCTCAGTAGATGTGATAGATGGTGTGTATGATGAAGCAGAGTCCGAGCACGCCATGCGATCAAGAGTTCAAACTATGGATATGTTAATTGATCTTAGGGAAAATGAAATCAGACCAAGATTTCCTGAGAATTTTAACGAAGAGGGTATTCTCAGAACGGAATTATTATCTGCATTAATAAAGTTCTTACCCACAACTCGCCAAGAATTTGCAAATATGATTCCTTTAGAAATTAGGGATGTCACAAAAACGGAGCAAACTGCTGAATATTTAGATAGAATTCTGGAGATTCTAGCTGATTGTGATCCTAATTAATTTTTAAAATAATCTACCAAAATCAACTCAGTAAACTGCTTTTGAAAAGTCTTATATATTTCTTGTAGCTCTTATTGTTTCTCTTTTTTGTTTGAGAGTGACTCTTTCTTTAAGAGCTCTCCTATCCTTAAACTTTTTAGGGTTATGAAATAACCAAGAAAAATTAATACTTACTGTTAAGGGTTGCATACCCATTTCATAATCAATTTTTTCTGGAGCATAAGGACCCATAATAGTTTTATGGAGTTCTGTAGCAGTGGCACCTGACGAAGTTTTTAGTTTTCTGACATCAAGATTTAAACTGGTTTTTTCATTCACGACATAGTCAAAGCCAACCTGATAAATAGGATCCAAAGACTTTTTTAGCTTGAAATTAGCACCAGATAAGATGCCTAGAGATTTTTCTTTATGGAAGGATGAGTATATTAGACCTAAACCAATATAGGGTCTAAAATCAGAATCTTTTGGTTTAAAATAATATTGCACAGTCGCATTAGGCGACAGTGAAATAAAGGATGCGATTTTAGCTTCCTCTCCTAAAGCCTTATTGTAGATCTCTATTTCTGAAGGGATTCCAGTCAAAAATTCAACCCCTAGATTATCAGTCATTAGGTAGCTAAATGAAAAAGTAGGCATACCATGGACTGCCATGCCAACCTGACTGTCGTTATTAAATTGTGGCACTAAGAAGGTATAACCTGATCTTAAAATCCAATCACCTTTATTTATTTCATAATTCTGACTCCATGTATTTGTGGAGAGTAGAAAAAAGAAAAATATTAGAAATCTTTTCATAATAAATACCTTACCTTAAAAATATGTTGAGAATATGAAGAATTTATCTCCATATCAATAAACCTTCATACTCATTAGTATAAGACCTTGAAATGATACAAATGGCTTGGACCTCAGCTTAGGGTATATTTTTGTTTAATCATTTTTAAAGAACGACAGAATAGTTGTGTTTATAAAATTAAAAACAGTTTTTATCTTTTAAGGAATTTAAAAGTGCCAAATTAAAATTCACACCCGATTCACCAGTATGTAATAAAGGGTTGTTTGTTTCAGGGTCAATTTCAAGCAAATCTGCGAGCTTCGCATTAAAATCATTACCTTTAGGAAAAAACCCACAAGCCAATGCCATACTTGGTATATCAAGAACCTTATAATCAAATACATCATCAAATTGATGATCGTAATCTTTTAAAAGATTTCTTATAAAAGCTGCATCAAACCAACTATTAAAAGCTATAAAGATTGGTTTTTTATTAAACTTTTTTAGAAAACTAACCAATTGATTTACAGTAACTTGTTCACTAAGTGAACCCTCATTAATCCATCGTTTTTGATCATAACCATTAATTTGTTTTGCTATAGGATTAATTCGATTAGGGTAAGTAGGATTCACTTTTGTATAGAATCTTCCTTTTTCATCAAGAGTTTGATTGACCATTATCAATCCAATATCAATGATTTCATTGTAATTTGGATCAAGTCCAGTTGTTTCAACATCTACGACTGCAAAGTAGGTATCAGAGGGCAATTCATTGGTAGTGTTTGCCCAGCAATTGAAGGAAAAAATAATGACTGATAAGAGTGTGAGTTTCTTCATATATAAATCCTAACAAACCAGTCAATATTCACAAAGGTTAGTTTTTTTGGGAGTAAAATTTAGCTAAATTTTTAATTTCATCATCTGTCAGTGGTTTTGCAATGGCATTCATTGCAGGGTTATCTCTACTTCCTTTTCTGAAGCTTTCTAGAGATTTAATTATGTAATTATAATCACGGTTTCCGATATTAGGTCCATGACAACTTTTGCAAAGATTTACTTTCTTATTGATTTGATTTAATTGAGATGTTTCTTGATCGCCTGCAGAGGCATTGAAAACTATGGATAGTAAGAAAAATATAAGGTTGATTTTTTTCATTAATCTAGGTTATCAAAACTATTTAAATATTAAAGCTAGGAAAACCTAAATTGAGATCAAATTTTATTTTAGATTTGGAGTCATTCTCTCAACCCCATTTGGAATGGGTCTTGATTGTCTCGAAAA
>JABHDX010000010.1 GCA_018672815.1 Gammaproteobacteria bacterium
ACTCCCAGATCACCCCAAGGGAGTTGTTCTGGATCTCTTTGGGCAAAAACTTTAATCTCATCACCATCAACAGTGAGTGAGTCATCATTTGCTTCTACTTCAAAAGGAAACGTCCCGTGAGCGGAATCATATTTAGTCAGGTAAGCATTACTCTTGGAATCGCCTAAATCATTGATTGCAACAATTTGTAGTTCATCAGTACGATTGCTCTCATACAAAGCTTTAAGGACATTTCTGCCAATTCTTCCATACCCGTTGATTGCAATTTTTACCGCCATGACTCTCTCCTTAACTCTATTGTTTTATCATTTCCATCAATTTCTGGTAGACATTCTCATCGGAAAAACCAAAATGTTCAAATAATTCTGAAGCCGGTGCAGACATACCAAAGGAATTCATTCCTATCACCACTCCATTCTTACCCGCATATCCCTTCCAAGAACTGGCCATGGATGCTTCGATCACCATGACTTTATCGATGTTATCGGGTAAAACACTTTGTTGATAATCGCTCGATTGTTGTTCAAAAATATCAAGACATGGCATCGAGATCACTCTAATCTCAATCCCTTCTTCCGCTGCTTTAAGCGCAGCATTCATTGCCAATTTCACTTCAGATCCTGTGGCAATAATAATGCCATCGGGTGAACTGCTCTTCCCATGCAGGATATAGCCACCAGATGCAATAGCTGTTATTTGATTATCAGTCCGATTGTATTGGGGCAGGGATTGTCGGGTCAAAATCAAAGCCGTAGGTTCTTTTCGATTCAGAATGGAACATTTCCAAGCCATGGCTGTCTCCATGGTATCGCACGGTCGCCAAACATTAAGTCCTGGTATTAATCTCAAACTAGGTACATGCTCCACGGGTTGATGCGTGGGCCCATCTTCACCCAATCCAATTGAATCATGAGTGAGCACATGGATGACACCCAACTCCATCATGGCAGCCATCCGTAATGCATTCCTTGAGTAATCACTGAACGTTAGAAAAGTCCCTGCATAAGGAATCATTCCACCATGGAGTGCCATGCCGTTCATTATGGCTGACATCCCAAATTCTCTGACTCCATAAAATATATAATCACCGCTTGCATCGTCTGCTGTGATGGCTTTGGATGATTTATGAAAAGTACAAACAGAGCCGGTTAAATCAGCTGACCCGCCTAACAGTTCTGGGAAATCATCGGTCAAAGCGTTTAATGCAATCAATGATGATTTTCTTGTCGCCACTGTATCGGGTTCATTTTTTAAATCTTCTAGAAGCGTTTTGATACCTTTAAATCTATTGTCTTCAATACTGCTTTGTAATCTTTGCTCTAAGTTTTTATGAAGATCGGGGTGTTCTTTTTTATAGCCTTCCCACAGTGAATTCCATGCAGATTCCTGTTGAGATCCTTTCTCCACCCCATCCCAAGCCTGTTTGATATCCATTGGAATTTCAAATGAATCGTACTCCCAATTAAGCTCTTTTCTCACCGCACTGATCTCATCATCGCCTAGAGGTGCACCATGGGTATCAGCCGTTCCTGCTTTATTCGGTGAACCAAACCCAATGACTGTCTTGCAAGCCAGCATTGAAGGCTTGTGGGTCTCATTCTGAGCTTCTTGTATAGCTTGGCTGATTTCTGCAGGATTGTGCCCATCAATATTATCAATCACATGCCAACCATAGGCTCGGTATCTTGCTGCCACATCCTCAGCAAACCAATGCTCCACTGCACCATCAATCGATATCCCATTGTCATCATAAAAACAGATTAATTTACCCAATTGTAGTGTTCCAGCTAGAGAGCAAGCCTCATGGGATACGCCTTCCATTAAGCAACCATCACCAGTAAAAACATAAGTAAAATGATCAATAATATTGAAATTATCTTGATTGAACTGGCTGGATAATATTTTTTCTGCCAGAGCCATTCCGACTGCATTTGCAATGCCTTGGCCTAATGGTCCGGTGGTGGTTTCAATACCCATATCTAGATCCAATTCTGGATGTCCTGCTGTTTTGGAATTAAATTGACGGAAATTTTTTATGTCTTCGATGGATAACTTATATCCGCTGAGGTGTAATAGAGCGTAGAGCAGCATGGAGCCATGACCATTGGATAAAACAAAACGATCTCTGTTATGCCAAAAAGGGTTTTCAGGATTGTGGGAAAGAAAATCATTCCATAGAACTTCAGCTATATCTGCCATACCCATAGGCATTCCAGGATGTCCCGAGTTTGCTCTTTGCACTGCTTCACAGGAGAGCATTCTAATGGCATTGGCTAACTGTATTTTTTCTATGATTTTAACTCTTCTTTATAAGGTGAGAGAAACATTAAAATTTACTGTCTTGAAATAGGTCAATACTATTTTCTACTAGTAGTGGATTTGTCGCAAGAGTTTTTAAAAAAACTCTTTATTTTTTTTACTTATTGCTATAATCGAATCCTTTTTAAATGACTGAAAATTATAGAATTGGAGATACGATGAGTAAAAATTCATATTTAATGACATCTGAATCTGTCGGTGAAGGCCATCCCGATAAAATGGCGGATCAGATCTCAGATGCTATTCTGGATGCGATACTAAAACAAGACACCAAATGCAGAGTTGCTGTTGAGACTCTCGTTAAAACTGGTTTGGTGGTTCTCGCAGGAGAAATCACTACTTCAGCTGAAGTGGACTATGAAGCCATTGCTAGAAAAACCATAAAAAGAATTGGTTATGATGATGAGGCATTAGGATTTGATGATCAAAGTTGTAAAGTACTGTCAGCGATCAGCAAACAATCTCCAGATATTGCAATGGGTGTTGATAGAGAAGATCAAAAAGAACAAGGTGCTGGGGACCAAGGTCTTATGTTTGGTTACGCAACGAATGAGACTGCGGAACTTATGCCTGCTACGATACAACTCTCACATCAATTGGTTAAACAACAATCTGAAGTTAGAAAAAGCGGTCAACTTGAATGGCTCAGACCGGATGCAAAAAGCCAAGTGACCATCCGATTTAACGATGGAAAACCTGAATTTATTGATACCGTAGTTTTATCCACTCAACATGATGAAGTCAGTATGGATGTAATAAAAAAAGGTGTAATGGATCATATCATTACTCCTATACTTCCATCTCAACTCGTTAATGATCAAACACAATATCTAATTAATCCTACGGGCAATTTCATCATTGGTGGTCCTGTTGGTGATTGTGGTTTGACTGGCAGAAAAATAATCGTTGATACTTATGGTGGCATGGCTCGTCATGGTGGCGGTGCTTTCTCTGGTAAGGATCCGTCAAAAGTAGATCGATCTGCTGCTTATGCTTCTCGTTATGTAGCAAAAAATATAGTGGCTGCTGGACTTGCTGATCGATGTGAAATACAAGTTTCATACGCCATCGGTGTAGCAAAACCAACGTCTGTGAGAATAAAAACATTTGGTACTAATAAGATCAGTGAAGATAAAATTACCGAACTGGTTCATGATAATTTTGATCTAACCCCTTATGGAATTATGAACATGCTTAACCTATTGCAGCCTATTTATGAAAAAACGGCTGCCTATGGTCATTTTGGAAGATCCAATGATGGGTTTCCTTGGGAAGAAACAGACAAAGTAGAAGATTTAAGAAACCAATCTGGTTTATAATTTAAAACGAACTAAACACAAACTTAGAAAAAATGAGAATCGACCAATGAATGAACTTGCAGAAAAGAAAACCTTAAAAAATGATTATAAAATCGCTGACATCAGTCTTGCAGAGTGGGGAGAGAAAGAAATAAAAATTGCAGAAACTGAAATGCCAGGATTGATGAGTCTTAGAGAAGAATTTGGAAAAGATAAACCTCTACAAGGTGCCAGAATTGCTGGTTGCCTTCATATGACAATTCAGACAGCAGTCCTGATAGAAACTCTCATTGTATTGGGAGCTGAAATTAGATGGTCCTCGTGTAATATATTCTCTACTCAAGATCATGCTGCTGCAGCATTAGCTAATAAAGGCATTCCAATCTTTGCCTGGAAAGGAGAAACAGAAGAGGAAGCTTGGTGGTGTATCGAGCAAACTATCCATGGCCCTAATGGATGGACTCCGAATATGATTCTTGATGATGGCGGTGATCTGACTAAGCTCATGCATGAAAAATACCCAGAAATGATGAAAGATATCAAAGGACTTTCAGAAGAAACAACGACTGGTGTTAAAAGACTCTACGATATGGTGAATGAATCGTCTCTACTCTGCCCTGCTTTTAATGTGAATGATTCAGTGACTAAATCTAAATTTGATAACCTATACGGTTGCAGAGAATCATTGGTGGATGGTATTAAAAGAGCAACGGATGTCATGGTTGCTGGTAAAGTTGCTGTGGTTGCTGGATATGGAGATGTCGGAAAAGGTTCAGCACAGAGTTTGAGTGCTCTTGGGGCAATTGTTTTGATAACTGAAATTGATCCTATTTGTGCATTGCAAGCTGCCATGGAGGGTTATCGTGTTGTGACTATGGATGAGGCTTGTTCAGAAGCGGATATCTTCGTCACAGCTACTGGCAACTACCATGTCATTAATAAAGAGCATTTGGAAAAAATGAAAGATCAAGCCATTGTTTGTAATATTGGACATTTTGACAATGAAATTGATGTCGCTTCAATGAATGATTACGAATGGATTAATATAAAACCTGAAGTGGATCACATTGTTTTTCCTGATGGAAAAAGAATCATCCTTTTGGCTGAAGGAAGATTGGTTAATTTAGGTTGTGCAACTGGTCATCCCAGTTTTGTAATGTCTAATTCATTCACTAATCAAACTTTGGCTCAAATTGAACTTTGGAATCATTCAGAAAAATACGATAATGAAGTTTATGTTCTTCCAAAAGCTCTGGATGAGAAAGTTGCCCGATTGCATTTGGATAAAATTGGTGTCAAGTTAACCAAACTAACAAAAGAGCAATCCGAGTATCTTGGTATTGCTGAAGAAGGGCCTTACAAGCCAGAAATCTATAGATACTAAATAAATATCATTTATTTATTGTTGGGAATTTTCTCTAATCATTTTGATTAAAGGTTGGAGATAATTCAATCTTAGTATTGGATCTTCTAGCTCTAGACATTTTTGCTTATCTTCTATTTTGAGGGGCAGTATTTCTGCAAATCTGAAACTGACCCAAGAAGCACTCTCTAGGTTTATTTCATCTTTATTATAGATATTGACATCATCCAAAATAGCTTTTAGTAAAATGACAAGATTCTCAAACTCTTTTGGTGGTCTGTAATGCTCTTCCTTAACTAGCTTTTCTATAATAGCAACGTTTAATCCATCTTCTTGCTTAGCGACGCTTATGATCTTAAATTTCTCAGTTCCGAGCGTTGTGATACCTAATAAACCGTCATTGGCTTGCTGCCAATCAATAATTTTTGCCAGTGTTCCTATTTGATAGGTTTCAAACATTTTTGGGTCTGTTGACTCTCTACTCAGAACGATTCCAAACTCTATATCGTCTTTCATACATCTGCTGATCATATCCAGATACCGGGGCTCGAATATCCTCAGTGGTAATCTGGAATCAGGAAACAAAATCGTTCTTAGTGGAAATAAAGGTATTTGATCTTGAGACATAACTAGATTGAATTTAGTGAATTAATTAATGATTCTTTAATCGTTAAAGAACTTCTATTGGTCATAATCACTATTTTATCATGGGCAGTGATATGAGTTTTAATTTCACTATCTAAGTCATTTAAATCCGAGAGTACAGAAACATTCTCTATTTTTGAAAATGCCTTTTTTATATCCCATTTTGTATCACCAGAATCAATAATCCATGCGTGTTTGCAATTATTAAAAGATTTGGACAATTGTGATTTTAGACTGCCTTTTTTCATGGTATTGGAAGCCAATTCAACCACAGCAAATGTATCGCTACCCTCTTGTGTATTACTCAAAGAATTAATCGCTGCAACAATTGCAGTTGGATGATGAGCAAAATCATCAAATAACTTAATTGTTGAGAATTCTCCAATAAATTCGAGCCTTCTTTTTACACCTGGAAACTTTTCAGCCGACTCAATCAAATCTCTTTGATCTATTTTCAATTCTGGTATTGCTGCTATTGAGGCTATTGCGGCTAAGCTATTCATCATATTATGATGTCCAAATATTTTAGGCTTGAAGGAATTGACTTTTTTATAATTTCTGTAAAATTTATAATCATTTTCAACCTTACCTAAAGACCAGGATTGCGATTTTTCTGTACCAAAATATTCTATTTCTGACCAAGCACCCATGTTGATCAAATTAGCGATATTCTTGTCTTCATTATTGGCTATAATTTTTGACTTCTGTGGCAATACCCTTATTAACTGATGGAATTGCCACAGAATTTCTTCGACATCTTTGAAAATATCGGCATGATCGAATTCGATATTATTAATGATTAAAACATCCGGCTTGTAATGAATCATTTTTGATCGTTTATCAAAAAATGCAGTGTCATACTCATCGGCTTCAATGATGAAATAAGGATCCTGGCCCAGTGATGCCGATTTATTAAAACCAATAGGTATACCACCTATTAAATAGCCTGTGTCTATTCCTAAATCCTTCATCATAAATGCAATGAGGCTGGATGTGGTGGTTTTCCCATGGGTTCCACTCACAGCAATGACTGTTTTATCCTTTAAAATATTCTCTGCTAACCATTTTGGCCCTGAAGTAAAATCAATCTTTTTGTTCAGAATCTCTTCTATAATGGGCATCCCTCTCGACATTACATTGCCTATAACAATGAGGTCGGGATTCATTTCGAGCTGTTCTAAATCATAATTAGGAATCACTTCAATATTGAGTCTACTCAACTGATCACTAATAGGAGGGTAACAATTTAAATCAGCACCAGTGACTTTGAATCCCATATCAGTTGCTAACGCTGCTAAACTCCCCATAAAAGTTCCGCTAATTCCTAGAATATGAATATGCATAATCTTTCCAATAACGCTTTTATAAGCTCGCTATGGAAGTTTGAACGATAAAATTAATGACTGCATAAGAAAATGCGGCCGTCATAGCAAAACTAGGGTTTGACATCACTCTAGAAAAAATATGAGCCATGACAAAAATGGACCATATCGCAATCACCAATAATGCTATAGACACTGGTGCTGGTATATCAAGCTCATTGATAGAGGCCGCATTCATCATAGAGTTAGAAATGATCATAATGATTGGTGTGGCAATTAAATTGAATATTGTTCCTGTTCCAAAGAGAGCTGCTAACGATTGTTTGAAGTAGCTAAGCGTTCCTGAAAACTGAAGTATTAAGCGTAGACAAATGGATAATAAAACAGCATCAATCAATAATGATTTCAGAAAATCTTCGATTGAGGCTGCCACACTAATGCCAGAGTAAACTTGAGATAAACAATAAAAGAAAAACATCAGACCTAGGAAAAACCCAGATTTCGGCAAATCCTGCGGATTAGCCTTCTTCAGCATAATTCCCCATAAAACTGTTAATAACTTAATCATTGCTTGTTAATTTTATTATAATCCTTGTAATAAATATTATTTATGAATAAAAATCAAACATCATTGTCTCTTCTTGATTCAGAAGACTCAATCAATCAGTTCATCAATCAAATCTCTCAATCAAAGAGAATTGGAATTGATACTGAGTTCATGAGAATAAGAACCTATTATCCAATTCTTTGTTTAATTCAAATTTCATCGGATTATGGAACAGCCTGCATTGATTGTCTAACGGATTCTGACTTATCTGAAGTATGGAAATTAATCTATAATCCTAAAATAAAAAAGATACTGCATTCAGGACGGCAAGATCTTGAAATTTTTTACCTATTGAATAAGAAAATACCTAAAAATATTTTTGACACTCAAGTTGCCGCATCCTTTATTGGTTATCCATCACAAGTGGGGATTAAAACCTTACTGAAAAGTGAACTTGATGTTGATATCGACAAAACAGAAACAAGAAGCGATTGGACTCAAAGACCGCTAAATCAAAAACAGATTAATTATGCATTAGAGGATGTTTTGTATCTGAATCAACTTTTTGAACAAATTGAATCTAAGCTAATCAAAAATAATAGACTGGACTGGGCACTTGAAGACTCACAAAATGTATTGACTGATGAAGACAGCATATTTAATCCGAAAGAGGCCTGGAAAAGAATCAAAAGTATCAAACGCTTAAATAAAAAACATCAAAGTCTAGCCATTGACTTATCAACGTGGAGAGAGGAAAAATCCATTGAAAAAAATATACCAAGACAATGGTTAATAAAAGATAAATTACTTCTTGAAATAGCCAAGACAAAGGTAAGGCCGAAAAATATCTTCAATCATATCGAAGGAAGAACGAACCTAAGTAAAAGTGGAATCCATGAAATCTCTGAAGTGATAGAAAAAAATAAACAAGAATCCAAGCTTGGAAAAGAGAGTTTTAAAATACAAAAAGATAAAAATTACGTTAGACCTGATGTATTCGAAACATTAATTAATTTGATTATGAACAAAGCAAAACTATTAGAACTGCCACAAGAAACACTTGGAAGTAAAAAAGACCTAATTGACTTGATCTCAAAGAATGGTGGGCGATTGTCTTCAGGCTGGAGAAATAATATTATTGGTAGAGAGTTAATGAAAACTATCCAATCCTAGATTAGAGATTTAGAATCTCAACAACGCGCTTATATATAACTCCTATCTTTCCTTCTCCATTAATTACTTTAAGCAAATCTTTGTGTTTATAAAAATCAATCAAGGGCTCAGTCTGCTCTTTATACACATTGATTCTATTGGTTATTGATTCAACATTATCATCTTCTCTTTGTATTAACTCACCTCCTGAATCAGTGCATTTATTAATTTCCTCTTCACTTGAAAAATAGATGTTTAGTGTTTTTCCTGTAAGCGAGCATGTCCTTCTTCCTGAAAGTCTTTTTACTAATATTTCAGAATCAACATCCACAAGTAAAACTGCATCCAATGGTTTTTCAATTGCATACAGTAAATCTTCTAATGATTGTGCTTGATTTATATTTCTTGGATAACCATCTAGGACAAAACCATTTTCACTCTCTGGTTGTTCCATCGATTGACGAATCAAATCTAGCACAATTTGATCCGATACAAGGTCACCAGCAGCCATTATTTCTTGGACTTTTTTTCCAAGTTCCGTGCCTTGAGTGATAGCTTCTCTTAAGAGAATACCTGTAGAAATTTGGGGAAGATTGTAATTCTCCATTAACTTTTCCGCTTGTGTGCCCTTACCTGAGCCTGGCGCGCCTAGTAATATAATTCTCATTGCTACCTCAAATCTATTAATTTAAAAACATGGATAAACTTAAAATTGATATTAAAAACTTTAATCTACCGCTATGATATGTAAAATTCAGAAATATGAACAATAAAACATCAATTAAAAATGCTTTTTATGCTCAATCGGGTGGCGTAACTTCGGTTATTAATGCAAGTGCCTGTGGTGTCATTGAGACAGCAAGAAAACATAAGAATAAGATTGGCAAAGTCTACGCAGGTAAAAATGGCATCTTAGGAGCTCTCAATGAGGAGTTGATTGATACCAATCTTGAAACGGGCAAACAAATATCACTGCTTAAACAAACACCGGGTGGTGCATTTGGATCGGCTCGATATAAACTCAAAGGCTTCAAAGAAAATCAGAAAGAATACAAAAGATTAATTGAGGTTTTTAAAGCGCATAATATTGGTTATTTTTTCTACAATGGTGGTGGTGACTCAATGGATACTGCACAGAAAGTATCTGAGATGGGGCAACAAATGAATTTCCCAATTACATCCATTGGTATTCCAAAAACTGTGGATAATGATTTACCAATAACAGATACCTGTCCTGGATTTGGCTCAGTTGCAAAGTATATAGCTGTTTCAACTCAGGAAGCTAGCTTGGATGTACTATCAATGGCTGAAACATCAACGAAAGTTTTTATTCTGGAAGTAATGGGAAGGCATGCGGGATGGATTGCTGCAGCATCTGGCTTAATAGCCAATAACCCAAAAGAACCACCTCACATTATCTTATTTCCTGAAATTCCTTTTACTAAAAAAGATTTTATAAAACACGTTGATCGCTCTGTTAAGAATAATGGTTATTGCGTCATTGTAGCCAGTGAAGGTACTAGATATAAAAATGGAAAGTTCCTCGCTGATGCTGGCACGCTTGATTCTTTTGGACATAAGCAATTGGGAGGTGTGGCGCCTGAATTAGCAACGATGATAAAAAATGAACTCGGCTATAAATATCATTATGCAATCGCTGATTATCTACAAAGATCAGCAAGACACTTGGGTTCAGACACCGATGTTAAACAAGCCTATGCAGTTGGCAAAGCGGCTGTTGAAATGGCTATAAAAAATGAAAAATCAATCATGATTACTATCGATCGATTATCCGATAATCCATATAAATGGAAAACAGGATCGGTCGATATAGCAAAAGTTGCCAATAATGAAAAAATGATGCCTAGAAAATACATTTCATCCAATGGATATAGAATTACAGAAGCATGTAGAAAATATATGCTGCCCTTAATTAAGGGAGAAAACTACCCGACCTATAAAAAAGGTCTTCCAGAATTTGCAAAATTAAAAAATAAAGTCATATCTAAAAAACTTAAATCAAAGTTTGTGGTATGATTCTCGAAATTTTTAAACCTTAATTTTTTGAAACAAAATAAACTTTTATAAATAGGAGATCAAAATGAATGAAGGTCAAGCATTATGGGTTGCGTTAAACGCTTCTGCGGTTGCAATTATTTGTGGCATTGTATTTTCATTAGGCATTCTAAAACAGTCTGATGGGAATGAAAAAATGAGAGAGATAGCTGGAGCGATCCAAGAAGGGGCTCAAGCCTATCTTAATCGACAATATTTAACTATTGGGATCGTGGGTATCGTTATTTTCATTCTCTTAGGCATCAGCGGTATAGGCTGGCTGAGTGCTATTGGTTTCTTAATAGGAGCAGTATTATCAGGTCTAGCAGGCTATATTGGTATGAATATTTCAGTTAAGGCTAATGTAAGAACTGCTCAAGCTGCCCATTCTGGAATGAATGCTGCTTTAGCGGTTGCATTCAGAGGGGGCGCGGTCACTGGTTTATTAGTAGTTGGCCTTGGTTTATTAGGAATTAGTGGATACTACTTATTGCTTAGATCTGGTCTTGGCATTAGTGTTGATGACAGTTTGCATGCTCTGATTGGTTTGGCTTTTGGAGGCTCCTTAATCTCTATATTTGCTCGTTTGGGTGGAGGTATTTTTACAAAAGGTGCTGATGTTGGAGCTGACTTAGTAGGTAAAATTGAAGCTGGAATCCCTGAAGATGACCCAAGAAACCCAGCTGTCATAGCTGATAATGTTGGTGATAATGTTGGAGATTGTGCTGGAATGGCTGCTGATCTTTTTGAAACCTATGCAGTAACAATTATCGCTACTATGTTATTAGGTGGACTCCTTTTTGCTTCAACTGACAATGGAAATAATGCTATTTTATATCCATTGGTGCTTGGTGCTGTATCTATAGTAGCATCTGTTATTGGCATGCTATTTGTCAGAGCTAAAGAAGGTGGCAGTGTCATGGGTGCACTCTATAAAGGTGTGATTGTCTCAGGTGTTATCGCTGCTGTAGCCTTCTACCCAGTTACACATATCATGAATATGGGCACAGAGCTTTGGTGGGCCTCTCTTATTGGACTGGCACTAACTGCCTTCATGGTTGTTGTAACTGAATACTATACTTCAACAGAATATAGTCCTGTTCAAAAAATTGCACAAGCTTCAGAAACTGGACATGCAACGAATATTATTGCAGGTCTAGGCATCTCTATGAAAGCTACTGCTCTACCTGTAATAGCAGTTTGTTTGAGTATTTGGGGCTCTTATATGTTTGCTGGCTTATATGGTATTGCAATTGCAGCAACTTCAATGCTTTCATTAACAGGTATGATTGTAGCTTTGGATGCGTTTGGACCGATTACAGATAATGCTGGTGGTATTGCTGAAATGGCAGAACTCCCATCTGAGATCAGAGATATAACAGACCCATTGGATGCAGTTGGAAACACAACGAAAGCAGTAACTAAAGGTTATGCCATTGGTTCTGCTGGACTTGCTGCACTGGTTTTGTTTGCAGATTTCACAGCCAACCTAGAAGCTGAAGGAAAATTAGTTAGCTTTAGTTTAGATGATCCTGCAGTCATCATAGGTTTATTCATCGGTGGTATGGTACCTTACTTATTTGCAGCTATGGCTATGGAAGCGGTTGGAAGAGCTGCTGGCTCAGTTGTTGATGAAGTTAGGCGTCAATTTAGAGAAATTCCTGGAATCATGGATGGGACAAGTAAGCCTGATTACTCTAAAGCTGTTGACCTGTTAACCAAGTCTGCAATTAAGGAAATGATTCTTCCTTCTATATTGCCTGTACTGGTGCCTATTGCTCTTGCATTAGTTATGAATGCAATGATGCCTGATGATGGTGGAATAAAAGCTTTGGGTGGTCTACTCATTGGAACTATTGTTACGGGCTTATTTGTTGCCATTTCCATGACTACTGGTGGTGGCGCTTGGGATAATGCTAAAAAATATATTGAAGATGGAAATGTTGGAGGAAAAGGTACTGAGGCACATAATGCTTCAATTACTGGAGATACTGTAGGAGATCCTTATAAAGATACTGCTGGACCGGCAATTAATCCATTGATCAAAATTATAAACATAGTAGCTTTATTAATGATAGGTATCCTCTAAGTTCATTATTTATTCATAATAACTAGTCACTTTGGAGTTACAATTCGTTACAGGCTTAGGTTGTTTATAGGTTAGCTAGATAGTAATCTACGCTTCTGAAAAAATGTAAGTCTGAACTACTAACGAATAGAATATAGTATATCAGGATATAAATTGAAAAAATTGAGGGTATTAAATTGAAAAGACTGAAGATATTATTTTTTTGTCTCATGGCATTCCCACTAACTGGAAATGCAACATCCCTCATTGATGTCTTCGAAGATGCATTAGTCAATGACCCATTACTGAAAGAAGCTCTAGCAAACAAAGAAGCTATATCAGAATCTAGACCACAAGCG
Source organism: Gammaproteobacteria bacterium (assembly GCA_018672815.1). Next base: position 13,129 of record JABHDX010000010.1, read on the forward strand.
AGAAGCCTTCTTCTTCCACAAATCAATGCAAGTGGCTCTTATTCCGATAGTGACATTAATGGAAGAAGCACGTTTCAACAAAAAACTTCAATTGGAACAGTTACAAACACAACAGGATTTCTTCAAGAATCAGAAACCACACAGTGGGATGTCTCTATAAGACAAACAATCTTTGATTTTGGAGCTTGGATGAATTTAAAAAAAGCCAATAAAACAGTTGCACAAGCTGAAATTGATTATTTAGCAGCAGAACAACAATTAATGGTTCGAGTTGCTACTGCTTATTTTAATGTTCTAGCGGCACAAGATACTCTCGAATCAGAACAAGCAGCAAGACAAGCAATTGAAAAGCAATTAGATCAATCTAGAAAAAGATTTGATGTAGGCTTGATAGCAATCACAGATGTTCAAGAAGCACAAGCAGCTTATGATCAATCCATTGCTAATGAAATTACTGCTAAAAGAAATCTTGCAACCTCTAAAGAATCACTAAGGGCAATTACTAATAATTATCCTAGCAACCTTCTCAAACCAGATGATGGTTTGCCTCTCATTATGCCAAATCCACAAAGTGAAACTGATTGGGTTAATACATCATTAGAACAAAACCTCAGTTTTCTGTCTGCTCAACTTGGAACTGAGATAGCGAGAAGCGAAGTCAAGGTTCAAAGATCAGGTCACTTTCCTACAATAGGAGTTCAAGCTCAAAAAAGAGATACCAATAGTGATAGTTTTAGGTCAGACAGTGGGGGTGACTTTAATCCTGCTGATACTGAAAATATTAATGAAGGAATTGGCGTTCAGGTCAATATTCCTATTTTTAGTGGTGGACAAACATCATCAAGAGTCAGGCAAGCAGTTGCAAGACATAGGGCAAGTAAAGAAAAATTAGAACGAGTAGGAAGAGAAACTACAAGAAATGCTAGAGATTCATACTTGGGCGTTATATCAGGTATCGCAACTGTAAAAGCTCTTCAACAATCAGTGAAGTCATCAGCTATTGCTCTTCAAGCAACTGAAGCAGGTTATGAGGTGGGTACAAGAACCACTGTTGATGTTTTAGATGCAAGAAGAAGGTTGTATTCGTCTCAAAGAAACTTAGCAATAAGTAAATATGATTATCTCAAAAATATAATCCAGCTTAAGCAAGCTGCTGGTACTTTATCAAAAGATGATCTCATTCAGATTAATGATTGGTTAAAATAACTAGTTAATAATTAATGGCTCGATCAATTCAAATATTTTCTCAGTAGACCCTTTATTCTCTCTTATCACAGTTAATGCGCCTAGTATCATTTCATCAGATTTTTTTTCATTTTGAGTAATCTGATTGATTGAATTTACAAGATCAGAAGCGCCTTCAACTATCATTAACGCTTTATTCTGTTTTAATTTTTCAGATATATCTTTAATATTTTGTATATGAGGCCCAGTAATTATTGGAGTCTTTAAAGAGGCAGGTTCGAGTAAATTATGGCCACCTATACCGAATAAGCTACCACCAACAAATGCCACATTAGCGATAGAGTAAAATAGATTCAGTTGACCCAAACTATCCAATAATAAAACTTCCTGATTATTAAAGTCATCTAGCTCTTCGCTCCAGGAATGAGATGTAAAATTTTTATTCTTGATGATTTTTTTTACAGTAGAGAATCGATCTGGATTTCTTGGTGCAATCACCAATAAACTCTTTGGATTGTCCTTTAATATCGTTCTATGGGCCTCTAAGACTACTTCTTCCTCTCCTTCATGAGTACTGCCTGCAACCCAAAGCATCCTGCCTTGGAAATAGCTTGATTTAAAATGTTCTAATTCTTGCTCTGACTTACTTGCAATTGCTACATCAAACTTTATATTTCCTGTAACTTCTATCTTACTAATATCAGAACCAAGAGAAATAAATTTTTCTGCATCTTCTTGGGTTTGTGCACCAATAACAATGCCTTCGGATACTGTTTTTTGAAACAGGTTGAATAACACTCGATACAAACTAAGAGAATGATCCGAAACACAAGCACTAGCAAGAACTAACGGTACATTAAAAACACCACAATAATGAAAAATATTAGGCCATAATTCTGTTTCAATAATTATTGCTATCTCAGGATTGAAATACTTGAAGAATCGTTTTACTGAACCCCTAGTATCAAAAGGTAGGTAGACATGATCAACTGCATCTTCAAACAACTCATTCACTAATCTAGATCCGGAAGGTGTTGTTGTTGTGAGCAAGACTCTTTTTTCAGGGAAGCTTGCTCTCAATTTATTAATCACTGGAATGGCTGCTTTTACTTCTCCATATGAAACAGCATGAACCCATAAAAAATTTTGTTTTTTTTCTCCTTTATAATATCCAAACCTCTCACTAAGACGCTGCAAGTAACCAAAATCATTAAAAGATTTAAATAACATATGAAGTAAAACTATGGGTAAGGCTAAATAAGTGGCAATGATATAAAGAATTCTCATTGTTATAGCCTATATTGTTTAATTCATTAAGATTGTAAAACTATGAATTAGATTACTAGTTGTTTTTTTAACAGGCAAGTAATGATATAGATATGATTAACCTTTCTTAATTTTGAGTTAGTCTATAATTATTCTCTTAAGATCGTCCGTAATCTACTTTTGTGTAATTAATTTTAATCTCTTTAAACCCTTCAGAAAACATATCAACTATTTCAGCTTTAATTCCATTTCTAACACAATTTAAGTCTCTCACCTCTAATGCTAATCTCCCCACTTCCTCCAGTGGCATATCTACTCCATTTCTGATATCACCCTCTGTATCCCAGATTTTTCCATTTATTTCATACATTCTACTTATAAATGTTTGGGCTTCTTCAGAACTAGGTATTTCTTCCTTATATGCCTGCAGTTCATCATTGACATTTTCATTCGTTCTTTTAGATTTCAACAGAGTAATGGTATATCTATCTATTATTTCTGAGAGTGGCATTTTCATAGTGTTTTTTTATCTGTTTTTATTAAAATTGTCATTACCCACATTTTGAGTGGCCACAATTTAGACATGTCTCACAGCCATCCATCATAACCATAGCTACAGTGCTACAGTGTCCACATAACTTAGAGCCTTCAGGAAAAGATTCATTAACAAATGCATCTTTTTGCTTGCTTCTATTTTCAAACTCTTGTTTTTTTTCTTCTATAAGCTTCTTTTGATGCTCATCCAGAACATCCTCTGAAATAATACCAATTGCTTTAAAATGCTTTTCAATAACATAACCTAATTCTGCTATGATTGAAGGCATAAAGCGGCCTTCGCCAGCAAAATAGCCCCCTGCTGGATCAAAAACTGCTTTTAGTTCCTCAACAAGGAATGCCACATCACCACCCTTCCTAAAAACAGATGATAAAACACGAGTTAATGCAACTATCCATTGATAGTGATCCAAGTTTTTAGAGCTAATGAATATTTCATAAGGTCTTAATTTCTCATGCTCAGTATCTGGATTCAGAACAATATCATTAATTGTAATATACATAGCATGATCTGAAACAGGTGGTTTTATCTTGTATGTTGTGCCTTTAAGCATATCTGGGCGTTCAAG
>JABHDX010000087.1 GCA_018672815.1 Gammaproteobacteria bacterium
AGTGCAATATATTAATGAAAAAACTGATATTACTACTTTTGTTAGTGCTTACCCTGAAAAACATCCTGAATCAAAATCATTACAAAGTGACATAGACCTTCTTAAAGAGAAAATAGATGCGGGTGCATCAAAAGCAATCACACAATTTGCACTAGATACTGCCTGCTATATAAATTTCAGAGAAAGTCTTCAAAAAGCAAACATTGACATACCTGTTATACCGGGAATAATGCCTATTAAAAGTTTCGAAGGAGCAACAAATATGGCTAAAAAATGTGGTGTTTCAATCCCATCATCATTTATAAAGCTGTTTGACAATAATCTTTGTCAATCTGAGCATGAAAAAATTAGCACTGAATTTATAATTCAACAATCTTCACAGTTAGCAAAGGAAGGTTTTGATAGACTTCATTTTTATACGCTTAATGATTCAGAAATAATCATTAAAGTCTGTGAATCTTTGGGCATTTCAATTTCGAAACATTAATAAATTATGAACATTATAAAAGAAAGAATAAAAGAAAAAGGATATCTAATAGCAGATGGAGCAACAGGTACAAATTTATTTTCAATGGGTTTAGAATCTGGTTATTCGCCAGAATTTTGGAATGTAGAATATCCAGATAGAGTTGCAGAAAATCATTCATCTTTTATTGATGCTGGTTCAGATATTATTTTAACCAATACCTTTGGTGCTAATTCATTCAGACTCAAACTTCATAATGCGGAGAAAGCAGTAAAAGAACTCAACTATCACGGAGCATCTATTGCTAAAAAAGTTGTTGCTGATAGTAATAAAAATATACTTATAGCTGGGTCCATTGGCCCAACTGGAGAAATTATTGAGCCTTTAGGGACTACCACTTGGTCCGAAACAACTGAAGCATTTTCAGAGCAAGCCAAAGCACTTAAGGAAGGTGGTGTGGATTTTTTCTGGATAGAAACTATGTCATCTGAAGATGAAATGAGATGTGCACTTGATGCAACAAAGAATCTTGGGTTGCCAACAATCTGCTCCTATAGCTTTGATACCCATGGAAAATCAATGATGGGCCTTGATCCAAAAGCTTTGGTGTCTTTAGCTGAGAAGTATTATCCAGATATAGTTGGTTATGGTGCTAATTGCGGTATTGGTGCCTCAGAATTAATAGGTTCAATATTGTGTTTTACTGTGGCTAGAGAAAACCAATCCATGATCATTGTTGCAAAAGCAAACTGTGGAATACCTGAATTTATTGAAGGTGTAATTGAATACAATGGAACAGAACAATTGATGGCAGATTATGCTTGTTATGCGAGAGATATAGGAGCCACGATCATAGGTGGTTGCTGCGGAACAACTCATAAGCATGTCACAGCCATGTCTGAAGCACTTAAAAACAATACTCCTGGATCTTTTTCTAAATTGCTTGAAAAAAGAGATTTCCACCAAATTGAGCTAGAAAAAATCATGAAATCTCTAGGTGATATGACGAAAGGTAATATTGCCATGATTGAGTCCTACCTAACATCAAATGGAACAGAGAATGCTACAACTAATAAAAGAAAAAGGACAAAAAGAAGATTGAGAAACAGAGGCGCTAGCTAAATACAACCCTCTAAAGTACTATACACAGAATATTAATAGGTATATTTACATGAGTGATAATCAAGAAGAATTTGATGATATTGTTCTCAGTGAGCTTGATGATAATGAGCTAAAAGAGCAAATGCATGAAGATCTATATGATGGACTTGCTGAAGAAATAGCTGAAGGCACTCAAATTCTTTTAGATCGAGGGTGGGAAGCAACAAAAGTTCTTGATGAAGCTCTAGTAGAAGGCATGGTAGTTGTTGGTGATGATTTTCGAGATGGAATTCTATTCGTACCTGAAGTGCTGCTAGCAGCTAACGCTATGAAAGCTGGAATGAAATTACTAGAACCCATTCTCTCAGCTTCAGGAATCGAGCCAATAGCCAAGATGGTTATTGGAACAGTAAAAGGCGATATTCATGATATAGGCAAAAACTTAGTTGGGATGATGATGGAAGGTGCAGGAGTAGAAGTCTTTAACCTTGGGATTAATACTGACGTAGAAGAGTTTATAACAGCTCTTGAAGAACATAGAGCAACAATCTTAGGAATGTCTGCTCTACTTACAACCACAATGCCTTATATGAAAGTTGTTATTGATGAACTAAAGACAAGAGGCATTAGGGACAAATATATTGTAATGGTTGGAGGTGCTCCATTAAATGACGAGTTTGCTGAAGCTATTGGAGCAGATGCCTATTGTATGGATGCTGGAAGTGCTGTTGAAACTGCAAAAAAACTGATCAGTGAAGCGTCTTAATCAATCCTCAAATCATACAGTTCTTGTAATTGCATGTGGCGCCATCAGCCATGAACTCAATTATCTTAAAACAATCAATTCATGGGATCATATAACCATACAATGCTTGAATGCAGATTTGCATAATACACCGAAAAAAATACCCAATAAAATCAAAGAAAAATTAGATCTTGTTGGAGGTAATTTTGATCAAGTCTTCATTGCCTATGCTGATTGTGGTACAGGAGGTCTTCTTGATTCAATGCTTAATGAATATAATATAGAAAGATTGCCTGGAGCCCATTGTTATGAATTTTTCACTGGCTTAAAGGAATTTAAATCTTTAATGGATAATGAAATAGGAACATTCTACTTAACAGATTTCTTGGTCAAACATTTTAATCGGCTTATCATAAAAGGTTTAGGTATTGATAAACATCCTCAACTAAAAGATGAATACTTTAGAAATTATAAAAAATTAACTTATTTAGCACAATCAAAGTCAGAAAAGTTAGCTAATCAAGCAAAATATCATGCTGACTATCTTAATCTTGAATTTGCTATGCATTACACTGGGCTAGATAATCTCAAAAAAAATACATTGGAAGGTATTCAATAATAAAATATGGGTAAAATGATAAAAATTTTTTGGAGAGATATACCATCTCATGTGATTTATAAACATGGTAAAGAAAAAGAGAAAATGCAATTAGATCCTAAGTTTGCAATTGCCATAGATCGAGCTGCAATGAGGGCTGGCAAAGGATCAAGTGATGCTTATATGTCTGAATGGAGAAGAGAAATTGAAAAAATGACTGGTATACCAAAACAATTGGTATCTGATACGGTAAAAAAACTTGAAGATGAATTTACAGATGAATTACTGGAAAAAACAGTAAAATCTGGTGGATTCAAAAAAAGATAAAGGATAAATATTATGACAAATGTAACAACAATTGTTAGCTCTGAGAATAAAGAAGTCAAAATTGGTAATAATCGACCTTTTGTCGTCATTGGAGAAAGAATTAATCCGACAGGTAGGAAGTTACTAGCTGAAGAAATGAAATCTGGAAATCTAGACAGAGTAGCAAGTGACGCTATGGCTCAAATTCAAGCAGGAGCACACATGTTAGATGTAAATGCTGGAATACCATTGGCAGATGAACCTAAAATATTAGCGAACTCAATTGAACTAATTCAAAGTATTACTGATACCCCTCTTTGCATAGATTCGTCAATCATAGAAGCTCTAGAAGCTGGACTCCAAGTATATAAAGGAAAGGCCCTTTTAAACTCTGTCACTGGAGAAGAAGAAAGACTAGAAAAAGTTCTACCATTAGTAAAAAAATATAATGCTGCTGTTATAGGTATATCTAATGATGACTCAGGAATTTCTGAGGATATTAATGTCCGCTTCGAAGTTGCAAAAAAAATTGTTGAAAGGGCAAGCGATTATGGTATTCCCAAAGAAGATATTGTTATTGATCCCCTCGTTATGCCAATTGGAGCAATCAATACTGCTGGAAAACAAGTTATGGAACTGGTTAATAAATTACAAACAGAACTTAAAGTAAACACTGCTTGTGGTGCCTCAAATTTAAGCTTTGGTTTGCCTAATCGAGGAGGACTCAATGCAGCATTCATTGCTATGGCTATTAGTTCGGGCATGCCTTGCGCTATCACAAACCCTCTTGAAAAAGAAATAATGCAATCAATTAGAGGTGCAAATACCATTATGGGAAATGACCCTGAATGCTCAGAATGGATCAAAAACTATAGAGATCCATCTGAACAAAGAAGCAAACGAAAAAGAAGAAGACGCTGAAATAAGGTGGATAAAGAGAAGAAAAATAAAGGCTTCAAAGTGGCCTTTATGCCATCAGGAAAAAGAGGTTTTTTTGAGAAAAATACAACGGTTCTAGATGCTGCTAGATCACTTGGTGTTGATTTAGATTCTGTTTGTGGCGGGAGAGCAATATGTGGTCGTTGTCAAATTGAAGTCTCTGAAGGAAAATTTGCTAAGTTAGCAATATCATCCAACAAAAAAAATATCACTCCTATTAGTGAGTCTGAAAAAAAGTACTCCAAAAGAAAACATCTTTCACAAGATAGAAGGCTTGGTTGTCAGTCAAAGATTATCAATGATATTGTTATTGATGTACCTCCTGATAGCCAATTGCATCAGCAATTAGTTAGAAAGGAATTTGAAGCAACAGATATTACAATCAACCCAATAACACGATTGTATTATCTTAATCTTGAAAATATAAAATCTGATGAACTTCATAAAAACACTAAAAAAACTATTACAGATCTGCTGAAAAAAGATTGGTCCTTAAAAAACATTAAATTTGCATCTCTTTCAGATAAAAAAATAGTTCAATTAATAAATAATTCAAAAGGATGCACTGTTGCGATTAGGAATGACAGTGAACTCATTGCAGTATGGCCTAATCTTAAGGAAAACATATATGGTGCAGCTATAGATATTGGCTCCACAACAATTGCAATTAACCTCTGTAATTTAAAAGATGGTTCAATTGTTTCAAATCAAGGCTCAATGAATCCACAAATAAGATTTGGTGAAGACTTAATGAGTCGAGTTTCATACTGCATGCAAAATCCAGGGTCAGCTACAGAACTAACAGCTACAGTTCGAAAAGCGATTAATGATCTTATTAGAAAGGCATGTGAAGATACTGGGTTAATGCTAGATGATATCTTAGAAATAACCATTGTTGGTAATCCAGTTATGCATCATTTATTTCTAGGTTTTGATCCTATTCCGTTAGGAGTTGCTCCCTTTCACCTAAAAACAAATAAAGCTCTTTACCTCAAAGCTAGTGAATTGGATATAAAAATAAATTCTCAAGCTGCTATTTATGTTTTGCCCTGTTTAGCGGGTCATGTTGGTGCTGATGCAGCTGCAGTTATTCTTGCTGAAAAACCTTACAATCAAGAAGCAATGAACCTCATAGTTGATGTGGGAACAAATGCAGAGATCATTGTTGGTAATAATCAAAAAATACTTGCTGCATCCAGTCCTACAGGACCAGCTTTTGAAGGTGCTCAAATTAACTCAGGACAGCGAGCTGCTCCTGGAGCCATAGAAAGAGTCAGAATTAACCCTAAAAACTTTGAAGCAAAATTTAAGGTTATTGGATCGGATTTATGGTCGAACCATCCTGAATTCAATAACAGTATAAAAACAATTGGCATATCAGGTATTTGTGGTTCTGGGATTATAGAAGCAGTTGCTGAAATGTATCTTTCTGGAATTATTAATGAAGATGGCTTAATCAACGATCCTAAGAAGCTTAAAACAGATCGGGTGATTAATAATGGCCGAACCTTTTCTTATGTTTTAAATAAAGGTACACCCGATATCATTATTACTCAAAATGACATTCGTGCCATTCAACTTGCTAAGGCGGCTTTGTATGCAGGTGCAAAACTACTGATGGATAAATTAAATATTAAACAAATAGACAAAATTAGATTTGCTGGAGCATTTGGAAGTCATATTGACGTCAAATATGCCATGATACTTGGAATGATCCCTGATTGTATTATTGAACATGTCAGTTCGGCTGGAAATGCAGCAAGCACAGGTGCAAGAATGGCATTATTGGACACATTGAGTCGACATGAAATTCAAGAAGAAACACTTAAGATTGAAAAAATAGAGACTGCAGTTGAGAAAAAGTTCCAAGAATACTTTGTTAATGCAATGGCAATCCCTCACAAAAGTGATGATTTTTTAGAACTCAATAAAATTGTAACACTTCCAGAGAAAATGCCTGCTGCAAAACTTAAAAGAAGAAAAAGAAGATAGTTTCAAAAAATAGTGAGTTATGCTAGATTTCCAGTCAAATTGATGCATATCAATTCAATGGAAAGAAACATACGATAAAATTTATTAAATATATGAACTCAATATCTAAACTTATAGAAGAACATAAACATAATTGGAGCCTGCAACAAGCTTTCTATAAAGATAAAAATATTTATGCTCTAGAGATAGAAAGAATTTATATGAATTCTTGGTTATTTATCGGCCATGAATCTTCTATCCCAAATGTGGGTGATTATTTCTTGTATGATCTCTTGGATGAATCCGTCATTCTCATCCGAGATAAAAATTCAGACATTAAGGCTTATATGAATGTATGTAGGCATAGAGGTTCCAGAATATGCTTAGAGCCTAATGGAAATATAAAAAGGTTTACCTGCCCCTATCATGCATGGACCTATAACTTGAGTGGCTCACTCATCGCAGCAAATTCACTCAATGAGGATATCGATAAAAGTAAACTTAGCTTGCATCCTTGCCATATTGAAGTAATTGAAGGTCTGATATTCATAAATTTTTCAGATAATCCAAGATCCATGGATAATCTAAAGAGAGATATGACAGAGGCTATGCAAATGTTTGGCTTTAAGGATTTAAAAATAGCTTCTCAGAAAACATACCCAATTGCATCAAATTGGAAATTAGCAGTTGAAAATTACAATGAATGCTATCATTGCGGTCCTGCTCATCCTGAGTACTCCCTCTCCCACAGTCTAAAAATACAAGATGAGCCTGGATATGATCAAGCTCAATTGGCAATGAACAACTCATTGACTGAATGTGGCCTTAAAGAGATCACAGTAGATGCTGATTATATGGACCAGGAAGAAGGTCAAGAACAATATGGTTATCAGCGATACGGCTTGTTTGAAGGATATGTAACAGGTAGCAAAGATGGTAAACCTATTGCTCCTTTGCTTGGAGATATTAAAAAGTTCAATCCTGGTGCGTCAGACTTTAACTTAGGGCCTGTGTGTTTCTTATTGGCTTACTCCGATCATGTTGTTGGTTATGTTTTCACACCTGTTTCTCATGAACAATGTAGGTGTGACGTATATTGGATGGTTGATAAAAATGCAAAAGAAGGTCTGGATTATGACTTAGAAAACCTGATGTGGTTATGGGACGTTACTACATTAGCAGATGAAAAAATTATCGTTAATAATCAAAAAGGAGTGAACTCTAAAAGTTATCGGCCTGGTCCTTTCACTAGCAAAGAGCTTTCTGAAAAGAACTTTATCGATTGGTACTTAAAACAAATAAAAGACTAAGGAGTTAAATTAATCTTTCTGAATGCCATTGAATATGATCTTCAATGAAGCTAGCAATAAAAAAATAGCTATGATCATACCCTTGATGTTGTCTTAAATGAATATCAATACCATTCTCTCGACAAGCATTCACGAGTAATTCCGGCCTGAGATGTTCCTCTAGAAATTCATCATCTAGGCCTTGATCTACCAAAATATCCCTAGACCAGCCTTGATGATCAATTAATTGAACTGCATCATAATCTTCCCAAGACTGTTCATCTTCTCCTAAATATTTAATAAAAGCTTTCCTTCCCCATGGAACTTGCATGGGCGCACATATTGGAGCGAAAGCAGACACTGATTTGAAAATTGTAGGATTCTTTAATGCAATCGTTAAGGCGCCATGACCGCCCATAGAATGTCCAAAAATTCCCAATTTGTCTGTATTGACAGAAAAATTATTTTTGGCAATGTCTAATAAGTCATCGGTAATATATGAATACATTTGAAAATTTTCATTCCAAGGTGGTTGAGTGGCATTTAAATAAAAACCTGCTCCTTTTGCAAAATCATAGCTGGAATCATCTGGAACATTTTCACCTCTAGGACTTGTATCTGGTGCAATAATATTGATACCCATTTCAGAGGCATATCTTTGCACTCCTGATTTGACTCTAAAATTTTCTTCTGTGCATGTTAATCCAGACAACCAGATTAAAGTAGGTGCTTCTCTAAACTGTTTTACTTTAGGTAAAAAAATAGAAAAAGTCATTTCACACTGAGTGGATTCAGACCAATGCGAAAATACTTCATTTGAGCCATCAAATATTTTATTTTTTGCTTTTAATTTTAAATCAATCAATCTACTTTTCTCCCGAATAAAATAATAATTAAATAAACTAAAGCGATCCCTACGGGAATCATAATAGTGGGCGGTATTCCATATCCAGTTGGGATGGTTCCAATCAATAATGCAATGGAGGCTACTGTCATTGCGTATGGCAATTGTGTTGTGACATGATCAATGTGATTACAACCCGATGCCATTGAAGACATAATGGTAGTATCTGAAATGGGAGAACAATGATCGCCCCACACTGCTCCACATAAGACACACGCAACAGAAGAATAAATGATATACATGTGTTCAGGGTCAGCCACGCCATTAATGAACATTACTTCCCATGCCAATGGCACCACAATAGGATAAAAAATGCCCATAGTTCCCCAGCTTGTCCCTGTTGCAAATGCAGTGGCTGCTGAAAGAATGAAAATAATAGTTGGTAAATAGGGAACTGGAAGAAATTCACCAAGCACTGACACTAAATATTGAGCTGTTAATAGTATCTCTGTTGTCTGCCCCAAAGACCATGCCATGATCAGAACAATAATGGCAAATATCATAAATTTTACACCTTCATACCAGGATTGAACTGTTTCCTCTAAAGTAAGAATACCTTGAGAGATTGTTAAGATAAAAGCAGTAACAACTGCTATTAGAGACCCCCAAAGCAATGCTTGATAAGCGTCAGCTGAACCAATAATATCCTGAATGGAATCACCATCACCAGTAACAAATAAACCTGAGATTACACTACCTATAAATATCAGAATAGGAATGTATGCATTGAATGCTCTAGAGCGAGATGGATCTTTAGGTTCTAACTGTTTTGATTCAGATTCATTTGTATAACCCATTTCAGCTCCTTGAATTGAGTTATCAGATCCATGTCTTGCAGACAATTCAAAATGATACATAGCACCAAAATCTCTTCCTGATCCAGCAATAAAAAACACAAAAGCCAACATAAATAGAGGATAGAAGCTGTATAGAATAGAATTGAGGTAAATTGAATATGCTGAATCATCGATTGCATCAATTTGACCCACGGATAAATCAATCATACCAATCTGGTAGCCAACCCATGTAGTAATCAAGGCAATGCATGCTATGGGTGCTGCAGTTGCATCAACTAAAAAAGCAAGCTTAGCTCTTGAGATTTTTAGCCTATCAGTCACTTTCCTCATTGTGTTACCAACAACAAGCGTATTAGCATAATCATCAAAAAAGATTGCTAAACCCAAGGTGGCTGTAACCAATTGACCTCTTTTAGCACTCTTTGTGAAATGAACTAAAGCATTGACAACACCCTGCATACCGCCATTTTTTGAAATAATTCCAACTAAGCCTCCAATCATTAAGCTAAAAATAATTACTGCTGAATGATCAGGATCTGCCAATGCATTTTTGACATATATTGCTACAACATCAAGAAAACTTTGCCAGATAACCACTGGCTTAAAGCCTAATATAGAAAATGCGCCTATCCAGACTCCGAGAAAAAGAGCCGGTATTACACTTCTAAAAAACAAAGCAACTAAAATAGATATCAGTGGAGGCATGATGGACAACCAGCCCCAAAGTACCTCGATGGATACCGAATTAATAATCTGATCTGAAAAATATAATTCTATTGGCTCAGAAGCTTTTTCATTCAAAATGATGTCCTTAAAGATAAGTTTTTCTGAGTTCTCGCAATTCGCTGATTGATAAAATTGATTATTGATTTTTAGCTTAAAATCACAATGGTTCTTATCAAGGGTATTGCTAATTGCAATTTCGAAAGCAACTCCAGTAAGAGCCACTTTGGGTGCATCCATAACAGGCTTGGCTGTCACTAAGCCAGAGCAACCTAATACAATGAATGCAAAGACATATTCCAACCCTCTAATTTTCATTTATAGAGCCTCCCTCCCTTAATCACAACATCAATATTTTCAAGAACTTGAATATTAAGCATTGGATTTTCTTTTACTGCAATTAAATCTGCAAAAAATCCTTTTTTTATTTGTCCCACTTGATCCAACATACCAATAACCTCAGCTGCATGAATGGTTGCAGACTGTATTGCTTCGATATTGGTCATGCCATACTTAATCATATACTTAAATTGCTTAGCATTATTGCCATGTGGATAAACCCCTGCGTCTGTTCCATAGACAATTTTTACACCTGATTTATGTGCTTTTGAAAAATTCTCCCTTTGAATATCTGTAGTTTCACGATTTTTTCTTAGAAATTCTTCTGGCCAACCTTCTATAATTCCATACTCATTAATGTAATCACCATTGTAAATATCCATTGATAAAGCAACTCCATATTCTTTAGCCATCTGAATGCCTTCTTCATCAATTAGAGATGCATGTTCTATACTATGGACTCCGGATTGTATTGCTTGTTTTATCGATAGTGCTCCATGTGCATGGGCAATGACCTTGGTATTAGATTGTCTTGCAACTTTAACGACAGCGGAGATCTCTTCTGGACTCATTTCAGGATTTCCTGGAACACTCCCATAGGCGAGAACTGCACCTGAAGCTATTAATTTAATTTGATCAACCCCACCATTAATCAATGTTTCAGCTCTGGCTTCAAAATTATCAGCTCCCTGAGTAATACCCCTTTTTATATGATCAGGTACTACCCCTTGGTAATCAGGAACATCAATATCGCCTCCTCCTCCTGGAATGGAGAGATAAAATCCTGAAATCTTCATTCGAGGTCCAGGTATTTTATGGGCATTGATTTCGTTTTTTAACTTTCTATCAGTCCAAGCAATATAAACGCCTAAGTCTCTAATGGTTGTAAAACCAGCCATCAATGTTTTTTCAGCATTTACTCTCCCAATCTTTAGCTGCTCTTCTTGTGTGGTGGTATAAAAATTAATTAAATCATTTGAGATATCCTCAGATATATGAGTATGCATATCAATTAAACCAGGTAGACAGAAATATTCAGATAAATCGATTGTTTTTGAATCAATCTTCTTATTTGAATTGATATCAATTTTTATAATATTTTCTGTGATTGGATCAAATGTAATTAAAACATTCTGATCGTAAAGACCTGTCTCTACATTTAATAAATTGCCACAAATCACACTGGATATTTGAGCAAAAGCATTGGTACTATTAAAATATAATAGTGCAAATAATATTAGATATTTTGGGATGCTTATAAGCATAAAAACCACCTTATCATAGAAATATATCAATTTACGGTTATTGTAAGAATCTATTTTCCATTACAATAGATGCATGAAGAAACTGCCTATTATTTTAGCCACCTCAGTCGTAAGAGGAAGCCAGCAAGGAGAGAGCCATGGTGGTATCTATCTTGTAGACTTTGAAAATCAAGCAGCCAAGATAATGGTTGACTGGAATGACTCTGGTATAGATTTTAGTGGCAGAGGTTGGGATCGAGGACTTAGAGGAATCGAATTCAATGGTGATGATATTTTCATTGCTGCGAGTGATGAATTATTTGTCTACAATCAATCGTTTGAAATTAAAAGGTCTTACAAGAATCCTTTTCTAAGACATGCTCATGAAATTTTTAAATTTGAAAATCTTTTATTCGTTACTTCAACTGGTTTTGATAGCATACTCGTTTTTGATCTTGATATAGATGCCTTCACAAGAGGCATCTATATTACAAAAAACCCAAAAGGCTGGAAATCTCAATTATTTGATCCTCAATCGAAAGAAGGACCACCAATGGGTAATAACTTACATTTGAATAATGTTCGATGCAATAAGAGAGGCCTCTTTGCAAGTGGTTTGAGAACCAATGCACTCATCTATATGGATACAGATCTTAACGTAAAAGAATATTGCTCTCTTCCTGAAGGGACTCATAATGCAAGACCTTTCAATAATGGGGTTTTATTCAATGATACAAAAAGTGATTGCATTAGAGTGGTCACTAGAGAGGGAGAGGAATCTCATTTCGTTATACCCACTTATCCGGAAGAAACACTAACGCATACTGATCTTGATGACAGTCGAATTGCAAGACAGGGTTTTGCTAGAGGGTTATGTGTTATTGATAATAATATGATTGCTGTTGGATCATCTCCCTCAACAATCAGTCTTTTTGATTTCCATCAGAAGAAAAAAATTGCCAGTGTTAATTTGAGTATGGATATAAGAAATGCAATTCATGGCATGGAGGTCTGGCCCTATGAGCGGCTATTGGATAGTTAGATGCCAATATAATGATCAGGAGGCATTTCTAGAGTATGCTTCAAAAGCAAGCGATGTTGTAAAACAATTCAAAGGCGAATTTCTAGTGAGGGGTGGTGAGCAGTTTCAAATGGAAAATGGTCATTATGAACGAACAGTTATGGTTCGATTCCCAAGCCTAGAAATTGCACAACAAGCTTATGACAGTAAAGCGTATAAAGCAGCATTAAAAATCATTGAATCCAATGCCAATCGAGATTTTATTATTACAGGTGGTGTATGAATTTTAAAAAATTGACCGTTATCCTCACACTTATTCTATCTTTGGAAGTATTCGCTAACAGTCTTTTAATTGAAAATATCACTGTTATCGATGCAGAAAATCCTGTTCGACTAAACCAATCGGTATTCATCAAAAATGGGCGAATAAAAGCTGTTGTAGATCCTTCTGAACAAATGCCAGCCTTTGGTCATAAAGATAGAGTCATTGATGGAAAAGGTAAATTTCTCATACCTGGATTATGGGATGCTCATGTGCATCTAACGTTCATTTCAGAAATTGATCATGAAACCTATTTTGAGTTATTTTTGAAAAATGGCATCACCAGTATTCGTGATACAGGAGCAATCATTGAAAAACTTCAACCATCACTCAATTATTTGAAAAAAAACCCTAGTAAAGCACCTAGATTATTTTATGCAGGTCCTCTGATTGATGGAAAAGATCGTGTCTACAAGGGAGAAGAGCCCGGCTTCCCTGAACTATCAATCGGCATCGATAAAAATACAAATATTGAAAAAGTTGTGAATGATCTGCTGGAACAAGGCGTCACTTTTTTGAAGTCCTATGAAATGCTCTCAAAAGAAACCTATCTAGAACTATTACAAATCGCAAAGAAAAATAATCTCAGAGTCACAGGTCATATTCCTCTGAGTATAGACCTCGAGGAAGCAATTGATGCTGGGCTAGGTGGCATGCAACACGTCAGAAATATGGACCTTGCGTGCTCACAGGATGCTCCTGAATTACTGGCTCAAAGAAGAGCCATGTTAGATAATCAAGATAGTATTGCTGGCTCAGCTTTGAGAACTGAAATCCATTCATCCCAAAGATATTATGCAATTGATAATTATGATGCAAAGAGATGCTTAAGAATTATAAAAAAATTGGCCGCATCTGGAGTCTTTCAAACACCAACTCTGACTATTAATACCTTTGGTTCTAGAAGATTCTATGCTGATCCAGAGTGGAGAAAAACTTATCAGTTCTTACCAGAAGAAATAAAATTGAACTGGCAAAAAGGTTCATTAAATTTATCTACAAAAAATATTACACAAAATGATATGACATTTGATAAATGGAGCTTGAATCTTGTAAATATCATGAATCTAGAAGGAGTCAAAATTATTGCAGGCACTGATACGCCAATAGGCTACCTGACTCCAGGCTTTAGTTTGCATAAAGAACTCGAATTACTTTCTGAAGCAGGCATGACTAATAAAGAGGTGCTTCACTCTGCCACGATAGCACCTGCTGAATTTCTTAATATTCAAAATGAAATTGGCACTATTGAGGAAGGTAAACTTGCTGATTTAGTCATTCTCAATCAAAACCCTTTAGAATC
>JABHDX010000088.1 GCA_018672815.1 Gammaproteobacteria bacterium
ATCCTTGTATCAGTTTTTATTTATTCATGTGCATCCATGCCGCCACTCCAAGAAATGAGTAATGCAAGGCAAACTATCTCTGCTGCTAAAGAATTAAATATATCCGCAAAAGATGATCAAAGAATATTAGAAGCTGAGCGTTTGCTCTCTAGAGCTGAACGAAGAATTGAGGTAAGCCTATACGATGCAGCAAGACAGGACGCGCTTAGAGCTCAAAGAGAAGCTATTGAATACTTAGAAGCTGAGATTGCCAAAAAACCTAAATAAATTCCTAAGTTACTATTTTTAGAAGTAATCTTTAATGGTATTAATATCAATATCTTGACTACCGTTTTTTGTTCTTTCAACCAGCTCTACTGTATTATTATTTAAACCTCTTTCGCTGACAATAATTTGATATGGAATACCAATCAGTTCAGCTTCAGCAAATTTTACACCAGCTCTTTCATTACGATCATCTAGAGCGACTTCATGTCCTGATTTAACAAGGCTATCATAGAGTTGGTTAGATTTTGATAGGACTGTATCATCATCTTTTTTTAGAATTGCAATGATAATTATTTTAAAAGGAGTTATTTCTTTAGGCCAAATAATTCCTGATTTATCATGGTTTTGCTCGATGGAAGCGGCAACAATTCTCGAAATACCAATTCCATAACAGCCCATCATAAGGTCAACTGATTTTCCAGAATTATCCAGAACGTTGCATTTCATACTTCTACTGTACTTATCCCCAAGTTGAAATATATGACCAACCTCTATTCCTCTAGCAAATGATAAATGACCGCCATTAGGGGCATTCTTACTTTTAATAGTTTCAACATTCGCAGCAAAATTTTCTTCATCGCAATATCCAATTTCATCTTCACCTGATTCAGCTAGGACATGGTATTCATGTGAAGTAGACCCACCAATTTCTCCACTATCAGCTCTGACTTTACGGTAATCTAGTCCTAATTTATTAAAAATATTGTCATACGCTTGTCCTATTTTTTTATACTCTTCATTCAACGAAGCTTGATCAAGATGAAATGAATAAGAATCCTTCATTAAAAATTCTCTAGCTCGCATAACACCATATCTAGGTCTAATTTCATCTCTAAACTTAGTTTGTATTTGATAGAAATTCACAGGTAATTGCTTGTAAGTGTTTAACTCATTTCTAACAATGTCCGTAATTACCTCTTCATGAGTAGGTCCAAAACAGAATGAGCGATCATGTCGATCATTCATTTTCAATAATAAGCTACCATATTCATCCCATCGCCCAGTTTCTTCCCAAAGATCTGATGGTTGAATAGCAGGCATTAAAATTTCAAAAGCTCCCGTTGCATTCATTTCATCTCGAACAATATTTTCTATCTTTTTTAAGACTTTCAGACCTAAAGGCATCCATGTGAATAATCCAGAGGCTAATTTTTTTATTAATCCTGATCTCAGCATAAGTCGATGAGAAGTCAATTCAGCCTCTGCTGGCGAATCTTTATAGGTTCTGAGCGGATATTGTGATAGTTTCATTGAATTTTTTTAAATGATTGATTATTTTTTTTATCTTAATTTAGCTATTGTTCAATTATTCACTGTTCAGTAGTATTAATGATATCACCTTCTCATTTCCAAGATAACCTACATTTCTCTATAATGATTTGATATGAGTATTGAAGAAAAAAAGAAGAAAGATAAAAAGACGATCAAGAAAGGTATATTTCTTCTACCAAATCTTTTTACAACAGCAAACCTTTTTGCTGGATGTTTTTCTATTTTTTGTTCCATTGATGGAAATTATCAGTCTTCTGCAATAGCTATTTTTGTCGCTGTTTTTCTAGATGGCTTGGATGGCAAAGTAGCAAGAGCCACTAATGCGGTTTCTGATTTTGGTAAGGATTATGATAGTCTGTGCGATTTAATATCATTTGGGATCGCACCGGCTGTATTCTATTACACTTGGGCATCTAATATTCCATATGAGTTGATTATAGTAAGAATGACTTGGCTTATTTCATTTTATTATATTGCTACTACAGCACTTAGATTGGCTCGGTTTAATAATCATCTGCAACTCAAGGATCAAAATCATTTTCTAGGATTACCATCACCAGCAGCTGCCACATTATGTAGCGTAATTATTTGGCAGTGCAATTTGAATTATATTGATCCTATTGTCAGTTATATTTTTATTTCATTTGCCATGCTGTCATCAGCCTCTTTGATGGTTTCAAATATTCAGTACAATAGTTTTAAGGATACACGCTCCTTAAATCGTATTCCTTTTTCAAAAACTCTTTTGGTACCTCTTGTTTTAATTTTAATTTTCTTAAATCCACCGTTAGTACTAACCATTATGTCATTAACTTATCTTTTCTCAGGCCCTATTAGTTTCGTAAGGAATTTAATTATGAAAAAAAATTACTAATGAAAGATTCTGAATAGACCAGTATGCTTCAAAATAAGAAAGATATACTTAAGAAAATAGGCATCGATGTTTATCATCAAAGAAAGAAAAGTATTGAAAAAAATTCAAATACAGATCAACCAGACGTTTGGTCAACTCTAAAAAGCAATGTTTCATCTTGCAAGAAATGCTTACTTCATAAAACTAGAACGCAAACAGTTTTCGGAGTGGGAGATACTAATGCTGATTGGCTATTTATTGGAGAAGCACCTGGAAAAGATGAAGATATCAAAGGCGAACCATTCGTTGGACGTGCAGGACGATTACTTAATGAAATTATTTTTGCTTCAAGTCTTAGCAGGGAAAGTGTATTTATAGCCAATATTCTAAAATGTAGACCACCCAAAAATAGAGATCCACATCAAGATGAAGTAAGTAGTTGTATTTCATATTTACAACAACAAATAGAATTGATTAACCCAAAAATTATTATTGCAGTAGGTAAAATTGCAGCCCAACAATTATTAAATACGGATAAATCAATGTCTGATCTTAGAGGATATAAGCATTCTTTTGGTGAAAATAACATTCCTTTGATTGTTATTTATCATCCTGACTACTTACTTAGAAGTCCTACACAAAAATCTAAAGTTTGGTCTGATATTACTCTTGCGAAAGCTAGTATTGATTAATATATGAAGATTCTGAGAAGAAAAAAAATTATATCGTGGGCTTTATATGATTGGGCTAACTCTGTTTTTGCTACAACAGTAATGGCTGGATTTTTCCCAATATTCTTTAAATCTTTTTGGGCAAGTGACCTTTCTTCGATAGAAAGTACAGCAGCCATAGGAACGGCAAACTCACTTTCCGGTCTTTTTATCATGTTATTAGCACCAATTTTAGGAGCTTTCTCTGATTTAAGGAAAATAAGAAAACAATGTTTAGCTTTTTTTGCTCTTGTAGGAATAGTAAGTACAGCTTATCTCTATTTCATTCCACAGGGCAATTGGTTCTATGCTGCATTTCTCTACACTTTAGCTGCGATTGGTTTTTCTGGTGGTAATATTTTTTATGATTCTTTGATTGGATCAGTTTCAAATAATCTTGAAAGAAACAAAGTGTCCTCTTTGGGATACTCTTTGGGTTATCTGGGAGGAGGTATTTTATTTATAGTCAATGTTTTAATGTATTTAAACCCAACTTGGTTTGGTTTATCTTCTGATATTGAGGCTATACTTTATTCATTTTTATCCGTGTCAGTTTGGTGGGCAGTTTTTTCAATACCTTTATTTATTAATGTTAACGAAGAGTCTAATCCATCTCGACATAAAGGTATTCTGTTTGATCTATTTCACTCATTTAAATCTGTGATTACAACCTTGAAAGAAATAAAGAGGCATAAAAGAGCAGCTTTATTTTTAATTTCCTATTGGCTCTATATGGATGGAGTTGACACAATTGTGAGAATGGCAACAGCTTATGGAACTGATATAGGCCTAGATACATCTTCTATGATTACAGCATTACTAATGACTCAATTTATTGGTTTTCCAGCAACTTTAGTGTTTGGAATTTATGCAGATAAAGTGGGTTTCAAAAAGATACTCACTATTGGAATTTCAGTTTATATAATTATTTGTTTTTTTGCAGCCAACATGAATACCGCTACTGAGTTTTATCTAATCGCTGGAGCAGTAGGGCTTGTTCAAGGTGGAGTTCAAGCTATCAGTAGGTCATTTTTTAGTAGTTTGATACCTAAAAACAAGGAAGCTCAATTTTTTGGTTTTTATAACTTAGTAGGCAAGTCGGCTGTTTTAGTAGGGCCTCTATTGGTTTCATGGGTAGCTTATATTTTCAATAATCCAAGGTTTGGAATATTAAGCTTATTAATCCTTTTTATACCAGGTTTATTAATTCTATGGATGGTTCCTAATCAGGAATTAACTCAATGACATCATTTTAATTTGTTGTTCTATTTTAATTTTATCTTTTGAAAATAATTCATATTGTGATGTGAGTTTTTCAACAACATCTTTAGGTGCTTTGGATTTAAAATTTTTATTTTCAAGTCTTTGATTTACAGAATGGAGATTTTTTTGTATTCCAACTAATTTTTTTTCTAATCTCTTTCTTTCTGACTCAATATCTATAAGTCCTTCTAATGGTATGTGAATTTTCATCTCACCTAATAATGAAATTGCTGATATCGGCGGAGTGTCATTAATTATTTTTATTTCACCAATATTTGCGATATCTCTTATAAAAACATTTACTTCATTAAGAAGGGTGAGATCTTTTTGACTTGCATCTTGAAGAAAGATAGGAATTTTTACTTTAGGTGCTATATTCATTTCTGAACGTATTTGTCTAATATTTGTTACAAACGATTGAATCCATTCAACTTTTTTAATTACAGTTTCATCATAGAATAGGTTTTCTTTTTTCGGATAAGTACTCACCATAATACTTTTTTTAGAGGTTTTAAAATTAAAGGATGTCCATATTTCCTCTGTTATGAAAGGGATGATAGGGTGGAGTGCTCTTAAGAGTGAATCCAATACGTATAGTAAATTTTCTTTTGTTCGATGTTTATTATTTTCAGAAAAATCATCTACTGAATTAAAGATTGATTTGCTAAATTCTATGTACCAATCGCAAAAATCATTCCATACAAATTCATATAGCGAGGTCGCCATTAAATCAATACGATAAATTTTAATATTTTTTTCTATAGATTTTAGTAAAAGTTGCAGTTTAGATTGAATCCATAAATCAGGAATTGATAAGTTTTCTTTTTGTAATGAATGAGAATCTAATATTATTCCATCTGTATTCATTTGGACAAACCTTGCTGCATTCCATAACTTATTACAAAAATTTTTATAGCCTTCAATACGATTCAAATCAAAACGAATGTCTCTTCCTGTTGTAGCTTGGATTGCAAATGTAAACCGAAGTGCATCAACACCAAATTCTGGAATACCTTTTGGAAATTCTTTTTTTGTTTCTTTGATTATTTTAGGAGCCATTTCTGGTTGCATAAGGCCTTCTGTTCTTTTGTCAATTAGTGTATCTAGATCAATTCCATCAATTATGTCTATTGGATCGAGTATATTACCTTTTGATTTAGACATTTTTTGACCATTCTTATCTCGGACTAAACCATGAATATAAACTTCTTTAAATGGCAGCTCATCCATAAAATAGAGTCCCATCATTATCATACGAGCTACCCAAAAGAAAATAATATCAAAGCCAGTTACCAATACATTGGTTGGGTAAAAAGTTTCTAAGTCCCTAGTTTGATTGGGCCAACCTAGACTTGAAAAAGGCCATAAAGCTGAAGAAAACCATGTGTCTAAAACATCTTCATCTTGTTTTAATTTTATTGAGGTTTGAAGATTATATTGTTTTCTAACATCTTCTTCGGATTTACCAACGTAGACCTCTCCCTGATTATCATACCAAGCCGGTATTCTATGACCCCACCATAATTGTCTACTGATACACCAGTCTTGGATATTTTCCATCCATTCAAAATATGTTTTAGACCAATTATGAGGAACGAAATTTAATTCTCCACTCTTTACAATATCTATTGCTGGTTGAGCTAGTTTTTTAGTACTGACATACCACTGATCTGTAATATAAGGTTCAAGTATAGTTCCACTTCTATCACCTCTTGGCACACTTAATGTGTAATCTTCAATTTTTTCTAGTAAGCCTAATTTCTCCATATCAGATACAATTGCATTTCTTGCTTCAAAACGATCCATTCCTATGTATTTTTTCTGAGCAGTTGTATTGATCTTTGCATCTTTAGTAAAAATATTAATCACTTCCAGGCCATGGCGTTTTCCAATCTCAAAATCATTAAAGTCATGTGCTGGTGTGATTTTGACACAACCACTGCCAAATGTTTGATCTACATAATCATCGGCAATAATAGGTATGAGTCTTTCTGATATGGGAAGGATTATATTTTTACCAATATATTTTTTATATCTTCTATCATTTGGATGAATAGCTACCGCAGTATCGCCTAGCATAGTCTCAGGTCTAGTAGTAGCAACGACTAAGGATTCATTAGATTCTTCAATTGGATATTTAAAATACCAAATATTTCCTGACTCTTCTGATTGAATAACCTCTAAATCAGATAGAGCCGTCAGAAGTACTGGATCCCAATTTACTAATCTTTTACCTCGATAGATTAATTTGTCTTCATATAACCTAATGAAAACCTCTTGTACTCCTTCCATTAAATCATCATCCATTGTGAATCGTTCTTTAGTCCAGTCTGTAGAAGAGCCCATTCTTTTTAACTGATTGGAAATTGTACTACCAGATTTATTTTTCCAATCCCAAACTTTTGTTATAAAAGCTTCACGACCTAACTCTAATCGAGAGGTCCCAGATAGCTCCAGTTGTCTCTCTACAACCATCTGAGTAGCTATTCCTGCATGATCTGTACCAACTTGCCATAGTGTATTTTTTCCTTGCATTCTGTGATAGCGAACCAAAATATCCATTATGGTATCTTGAAATGCATGTCCCATATGCAATGTTCCTGTGACGTTTGGTGGAGGTATAACTATGCAAAAAGGATCTCCACTATTGGAGGGTGAAAAATAACCAGAGCTTTCCCAAGATTCGTATATCTTTTTTTCTATGAAGCTTGGTTTATATGATTTATCCATGGTTAGCTTATTTTATGGGCCTTAATATCAAAACCAATGGATTTATATTTTTTCCATCTTTCTCTGGCTTTTTCTTTTTTTTTATCAATATTTTCTATAATTTCATGAATTTTTTTTAAATGATTTGTAATATCAGGCATCCCTTCACTCAAATTAATAATGGCTTCAGCATCTTTAATTTTATGTTCCATCCATCCTATTTGAACTGGCTGAGTATTGTTAATATCCAGATTTACTATTGCATGAGGGATATAACTCTCTTGCCTGAATGTCCATAGAATTTTATCTAGCTCTTCAGCTTGTTCTTGGGTGTCTGTTTTTATAAAAATAGGATTGATATTTTGTTTGTAGCCTTTTTCAATTAATTTACAAACATAGATTAAGAAATCTTTTTTTTCAATTGACTCAAAGTGATGAAATAAAACATTTGTTTTATGTTGCATACTAATTGCGTGCTTTATTAATTAAAAATTCAGAAACCATAGCTACAGGCCTGCCTGTAGCTCCTTTATTCGAACCCTCATGCCAGGCAACACCAGCAATATCAATATGTGCCCAATCATAATCGCCAACAAATTTTTGAAGGAAGCATCCTGCAGTTATTGTTCCTGCACCAACTCCATTGGTACTGATATTAGCAACATCAGCAAAATTACTTTTAATTTGTTTGGCATAGTCTTCATTTAAAGGAAGTCTCCAAGTTGGATCATTACTTAATTCACCAGCAAGAGTTAATGCATTAGCAAGGTTGTCTGAATTAGTCATTAAACCAGAAATATGTTTCCCTAATGCTACAACACAGGCACCAGTTAGAGTCGCCATATCTATAATGAGTTCTGGTTTAAATTTTTGAGCGTAAGTAAGAGCATCAGCAAGTATTAGCCTACCTTCAGCATCTGTGTTTAATACTTCAATAGTTGTTCCGGACATAGCTGTAACAATATCACCAGGTTTAGTTGCTGTACTACTTACTACATTTTCGCAAGCTGGAACTATAAAAACCATATTAATAGGCAGCTTAAGGTCTGAGACCATTTGGAGTAGGCCAATTGTAGTTGCTGCTCCACACATGTCGTATTTCATTTCATCCATTGCATTGGATGGTTTTAGAGAGACACCACCAGTATCAAATGTTATACCTTTTCCTACAATAACTATAGGCCTAGCTTTGGATTTAGAACCTTTATATTCTGCAACTATTAATTTAGCAGGCTCTGAAGCTCCAGCAGTCACTGATAATAATGAGCCCATTTTTAACTTCTTCATATCAGATTCATTTAAAACCTTAAGAGATATTGTTTTATTTTTATTTGCTATTTTTCTTGTTTCTTTAACTAAAAATGATGGAGTACAAACATTAGCTGGAAGATCACCTAAATATTTTACTTTTTGTATCGCTTTACCTATGCTTTGACCATGCTTAAGACCCTTGGATATTGATGTATTTTTTTTAGTACCATTGATGCCAAAATAGAGTTTATTTAATGAGTATTTTTTTTCTTTTTTTGAGTTGGTAGCTGTATATTGATAAGCAATATCATACCAAGATTCAACCATTATTCTTGAAGCTCTATAGTATGTTTCATCACTTTTACCAATAAGACCATTAGATGCAAGCAGGTTAATTGCATTCTTATGTGAGGTGGATGATAATTTTTTTAGAGCTGATGTAATGGCTTTCTTATAATTAGTATTAGAGTATTTATCAAATTTTCCACATCCCACCAAAACTATTCTTTTGTAGGTTTGTTGATTAATGGGTAAAATTCTTGTTTGTCCTAATTTCCCATTTATATCCCCATTGGTTTGAAAATCTTTTATGAGATTGTTATTTTTTGAATTAATTGTTTTAGTTGGCTCTCTTAGTATCCCATCTTCAAAAACAGGTAATATAAGGCAATCAGCTTTTATTTCTGATGATTTATTTGTATTTATTAGGAAATTCATTTATTTCTCTCTTTTAGTTATTTTTAAAGGGTATTACTACTCTATTAAAATCAAATACCCTAGTATTATTTGAGTCATAATTGTAGTGTAATAGTATTAGTTCAAAAACTAAATATGAATCTCTTCTAATAAGTAAATAAGATTTTTTATGGGAAAAATAATTAGTCACTACCTTTTTAAGGAGACAGCAACCACATGGTTGGCTGTCACAGTTATATTATTAATTATTTTGGTTGCCAATAAGTTTTCAGATGTTCTGGGTGACGCAGCTATTGGATTACTATCCTCTGACTCTATTATGGGATTAATGCTTTATTCTTCAATAGACTATTTGATTGTCTTGATACCATTGAGTACTTTTTTATCAATATTATTGGTTTTTGGTAGACTTTATAGCAACAGTGAAATTACTGCAATATCAAGTTCAGGTATTGGACCCATTGAATTATATAGGCCACTGATCTTGCCAACATTAGTTCTTGCGATTCTATTAGCAATTATTTCTGGTTATATATCACCCCAAGCGAGAAAAAATATTGAAACTACTAAGTTGGATTCTATGACTTCAGTTGACATCGAATTTTTAGAGCCTGGAAGGTTTGTTAATCTAAAAAATGGATCTGTGTTTTATTCCGAAGATCTTATTGAAGAAAATAGACTTATTAATGTCTTTTTGCAGCAAGAAAATAAAGGGAGGGTAAATGTCGTAGTAGCTGAATACGCAGAAGTAGAGAACATTGGTGATAATAATAATCTTCTTATTTTTTATAATGGAAAAAGGTATGAAGGTAGACCTGGCGATCAAGATTTTAGAATTATGGAATTTTCTGAACATCAATTACCATTATTTAATAATAAACAAAAAGCTAATAAGGTAGATTTGAATTTAGAAAATATAGACTTTCTCTATAATCAAAACACCCTTCAGGCATATGCAGAAATTCAATGGAGGTTCTCTCCTTCTATTGCCCTGATTATTTTAGTGCTCCTCTCTATACCACTAAGTAAAGTTTCTCCAAGGCAAGGCCAATATGGTGGAATTATTTTTGGTGTATTAATTTATATGATTTATGTGAATTTATTGGGAGCTGCTAAAGTTTGGTTCGAGCAGGGAGATACCCCACCAATATTAGGGTTATGGTGGGTTCATTTAATCTGGTTATTATTCGCTAGTATAGCTATATTATCGAGTTATAATTTTTTTCAAAGGTTGAGTATATTTGGAGAAAAGAATTGACAATCATTGATCGATACATCTTTAAATCAATTTTTCAAACTACATTAATTGTGTTATTTGTCTTTATTGCATTCTCTGGGTTTATTGATTTTGTTAGTCAAACTGACGATATTGGAACTGGTAATTATGGCGTAACTGAAGCCATTCAATACACAATACTAAAGCTTCCAAGTTCAATTTTTAAACTATTATCTATTATAGTTTTGATTGGCAGTTTATTGGGCCTTGGTAATTTAAGTAAAAATAATGAATTATTAATTTTACTTTCCTCTGGAATGACGATGCGAAGGTTAGGGTTCTCAGTTCTTATTTCTGGGTTTATTCTTTGCTTTTTATCCACATTGGTAGGAGAGTATTTTTCCCCTCCAATGGAACGCTTAGCAGATCAGTTGAGAACTAAGAGTAAATATAACTATACATCATTGGGGAATGGTCAAGGCATCTGGTTAAAAGAGCAAAACAAAATAATTAACATTAATCTTTTGAATGAAAATCAAAGCTTTGGAAATGTCACTATTTTTGAGCTAAATGATTCTTCTGAAATTAAAAGAATATCGAGAGCCTCTTCTTCAACTATTGATGATTATAATCAATGGATATTAAGTAATTTACAAGAAACAATTTTTGATGAATCGGGTCTTAGTACAGAATTTTTAAGATATAAGATTGATAAAACTCAATTAGACCGAGACTTAATAAGCTTGACGGTAGTGAAATCTGAAGACCTCAATATTTTAGAACTGTATAAGTTTATTAACTATTTAGTGCAAAATTCTCTTGATGCTAAAATATATCAAACAACATTTCACTCTAGAATTGCTTCTCTTTTAGTTATTCCTTTTATTTGTTTGTTGGCATTACCATTATCTCTTGGTATGAGTAGAAATAGAGGCATTGGTTATAGAGTTATTATTGGAATGTTAATTGGCATTGCATATTTCATGTTGCAAAATACATTAATAGAAAGTGCTCAAATATATAAAGTACAACCCATACTATTAGGATGGATTCCTTTTTTTATATTATTATTAAGTACTTCTTTGGCATTTAGACTTGTGCAATGGAAATGAACTCCATAGATGTAAAAAATATTTCCATATTTTTTTTATCCATTGTTTTAACTTCGGGTTGTGTGACATCAGATGAACCAATCAAGGATGAATCTGTTGATAGCGAAACTTTATTAAATAAAAAAGAAATAGATGAATTAAGTACAAAGTTATTAGTTGTTGAAAAGAAAATAGCTGCCTTGGAAGCAATAATTACAAAGCAGGAAAATAAAGAAAATCTTAAAACAATAGATTTAATATCTATAGAAGAAGTTCGATTTGAGTATCAAAAAGCTTTCGATTTAATCAAGATTGGAGAGTATCTTGCTGCAGAAGAAGCTTTATCTACCTTTATAGACTTATATAGCAATACAGAATTTATTGATGACGCAATTTACTGGTTAGGAGAATCATTTTTTTCTCAGAAGAAATATAATAGAGCTTTAAGAGAGTTCGAAAAAATAACAACAGAGCATCCAAATTCTGAAAAGTTAATTGAAGCTATTCTAAAAACAGGTTTTACTCAGTTTGAATTGGGAGATATGAAGGAATCTATTAACACTCTTAAAGAATTAATTAGAAATTATCCTGATAGCTCTGCTTCTCGTTTAGCTGAAGAAAAACTTAATTCTATAAAATAAATGAATCTAAAAGAAACTCTTAAAATTACAGAGATTTTTTCTTCAATTCAGGGAGAATCATCAAGAGTAGGTTTGCCGACAACATTTATTAGGCTTACTGGATGTCCACTTAGATGCCACTATTGTGATACAAGTTATGCTTTTACAGGCGGCGAAAGAATAACTTTTGATCAAATATTTACACAGGTAAAAAATTTGGGAAATATAAATATTTGTGTCACAGGAGGAGAGCCTTTAGCACAAAATAACACAAAGTCTTTTCTTAGGAGGCTTGCAGATTCTCAATATCATGTAAGTATTGAAACGAGTGGTGCTATTTGCATTGATTGTATAGACCCTAGAGTAAAAATTGTGATGGACATCAAAACTCCAGATTCAGGCGAAGTTTCTAAAAATAACTGGAGTAATATTTCTTTAATGAAACCTACGGATGAGTTTAAATTTGTTATATGCAGTGATGAAGATTACCAATGGTCTAAAACCATCTTAAAAAAATACACTCTTCATAAAAAATCAAGTGTCCTATTTTCTCCTTGTTCCGATAGTATAAAGGCCAGTCATCTAGCTAATTTAATATTAAAAGATAGGTTAAAGGTTAGATTTCAGATGCAACTTCATAAGATTTTATGGGGCAATGAACCAGGAAGATAAATTATGGACAAATCAATTGTATTATTGTCAGGTGGGATGGATTCAGCCACTGCTCTTTCTATCGCAAAAAGAAAAAAATTATCTTGTTATGCTTTAACTATGGATTATGGACAAAAGCATTCCATAGAAATAGAAAAAGCAAAATTAATAGCAGAACATTTTCAAGTTGTTGAACATAAGATTATTGAAATAGATCTAACAGTCTTTGGCGGATCTGCGTTAACAGATAAGAATATAAATATTCCTGAACATGAATCTCAAGGCATACCAGTCACTTATGTTCCAGCTAGAAATACCATCTTTTTTTCATTAGCACTTGCTTGGGCAGAAGTTATTCAAGCTAATAGTATTTATTCAGGAGTAAATGCTATAGATTACTCAGGCTATCCTGACTGTAGACCTGAATATATAAAAGCAATGCAAGCCTTAGTAAATCTCGCAACAAAAGCAACTGTTGAGGGCAGTTCAATTGCTATTGAGGCACCATTATTAGATATGAATAAAATGGATATTATTAAAAAGGGCATAGAAAATAATGTTGATTTTTCTAAAACAGTTTCTTGTTATCAGCTGAGTAAACACTCAAAATCATGTGGTGTTTGTGATTCATGCAGAATAAGGTTAAAGGCATTCGAAGAATTAAATCTGATTGATCAGATTGAATATGTCTAAATGACTGTTTTATTTGGCAAGGTTAGGTTATCATTTTTTTTAAATTTTCACTTGGGGCGTTAGCTCAGTGGTAGAGCAGTTGGCTTTTAACCAATTGGTCGAAGGTTCAAATCCTTCACGCCCCACCATTTGAATCGATATGAAAAAAAATATTAAGAAATACTGGATTTTTTCATCAACGATATCAATATTCTTTTTTATTCTTTTAATACTTATTTTAATCAATCGTTAACGTATATGTCTAAAAGTACAATTGAATTAAATCAACATTTATACAACTATCTTTTATCTGTTTCTCTCAATGAATCAAAAGTTTTAAGAGATCTCAGAAAAACAACTTCAACTCTTCCCAATTCAAGAATGCAAATAGCTCCTGATCAAGGACAATTTATGGCCTTATTATTAAAAATCATGGGAGCTAAAAATTTGATAGAAGTTGGTACATATACTGGTTATAGTACGTTAGTTTGTGCTCAAGCCTTGGAAGAAGGTAAGATTATAACAATCGATAGAGATGAGGTTAGCACTAAGGTAGCTCAGAAATATTGGAGAGATGCAAAAATCCAACACTTGATTGATTTAAAAATTGGAGATGCGAGAGAAATCCTAGAGGCAATGCAGGATGATCTATCTATAAAAGGTTGTATTGATTTTGTTTTCATTGATGCTGATAAATCTAACTACCTCAATTATTATGAACTTACACTAAATTTACTAAGAAAAAATGGCATTATTTTATTCGATAATGTTCTTTGGGATGGTGCAGTTGCTGATGACTCTTTTCAGGATGAAGACACAATAGCCTTGAGAAAACTTAATGAATTTCTTTTGCAGGATGATAGGGTAGAGATAAGTATGATAGCTATTGGAGATGGTCTTACTATCGTAAGAAAAAAAACTTTATGAATGATTCAGTTAATATTTTTGGAGAACCACTTAAAGGGTGCAGTAAATCTCCTATGACAGGATTTTTTAGAAATGGATGTTGTGATACATCAAATGAAGATTATGGAAGTCATACTGTATGTATATTAGCTACTAAAAACTTCTTAGATTTTAGTGCTTCAGTAGGCAATGACCTATCAACACCAATGCCTGCAGCTGGTTTTACTGGTTTAAATCCTGGTGACCAATGGTGTTTATGTGCACCAAGGTGGCAAGAAGCACTTGAGGCTAATTCAGCACCAAAAGTTATTTTAACCTCGACACATATTGGAGCACTCGATTATATTGATATTGAGGATCTTAAGAAGTTTGCCGTGGATCTTAATTAATAAAGATTATGAAGAGTATAAGATATTTTTTATTAATTCTTGTACTGCAGGGTTGTTCTTTTTTAGATACTAAATCCTATAAAGACCAAACAGAAAGACTTAATTCTCTTTCAGTAAAAAATAAAATAATCGCAGAAGATTTGGTGAACTTTATTAAAAATTCAGATGAGCGATATTTTACAAGATCAAATATTATTAATAAGGGCGTTCAATCAAATCAAAATTTTACAACAATTACAGAATATTCTGATTTTGATGTAAGAGTCTCAAGAGGGGATCAGATAGAAAAAATTGGCAGAATGATTTCAGAAGGTAAATTAACATCACCGGGTAGAGGAGAGAAAAGAAAATTAGTTTGGGGAAGATTTTATTCTATAGATGTTCACCCCAAGACACCTTTAGTGGGTATGCTACATGCCACTCTTGTCCTCCAATTTTTTGAAGATGGATCGATAGTCACTGGTGGTTGGCTGGATGTGATGCCTGGAACAAGAGTAGAAGAAGACATGAGTTATTTGAAAAAAGTTACAGATGAATTTTTTGAAAAGAATCAAGCCAGTCCTGATCTATATCGACGACTTGTTTGTAAAGGAACTGAGGAAACTATAGCAACATTCAGAAGAAAGCCTTCTTGTTCAGGAGTAAGCTTTTATGGTCCACCAGTTTTTAGAGAAAGTGGCGAGCAGAGTTATCATTTTATAAAAGGTATGTTTGAAGAATTTGTTGATGCTTATTTTGATACAGTAGAAAAAAGAATCAATGAACCTTATACTGAGAATGATATTATTGCACAGGATTTAATGAGAAAAAGTTGGTTGATAGACCAGTTATTTTCAGATCCTTTTGCTAGTAAAATTGTCCCGTTTGAGGTCTGGGGAACTGCAAATCTTCCTCCTGAAATTAAATTTTAAAGGATGAAAATGGATAAACAACAAATACAAGATGATCCCAATCGTTTTTTTTGGTACTTCGTCTATCTAGTCATTACTGTTATTTCAGCTCTACCACTGTTTGGATTAAGAGTTAATGATTTAGGCATCAATTACATGTTTTTATTAATTATCCATGAGTTCGCTGGATTTCTTTTCTTTGGTCATACTTTTTTTTCTAATATATGGGCGATGCAAATTCGTTTTAATCAATCAAAAGAAGTGGGTATATGGGCCAGGGGTTTTTTAAGAAAATTAGCTTTATCAATAACAATGACAACCTCAATAATAATACCAGTAGCAGGTTTAATGCTTATGGAATCCTGGGGAGGCCTACATAATGCGCCTTGGGCTTGGAATGCCTATTTTGCATTTTGGGCCATGGCTGCTATAAGTATTACACCTGATATTATTCGATATGGACGAAATAGAAATTCTAGTGATCCAAAGCATGGCATGGTATCCGGTGCGATAAGAGGTAATATAGGAACAGTACTGACGATTTATATTATTTGCTGCATGGTGCTCAAAATTGCTTGGATAACACCATTTCCGAATATATTTATTGATTAATTTCCATTGCCTTCGTGTTTGCAGAGGCTTGAGCTAGACCATCTTTAATATTTTTTTGTTGCGATATTGGCTCATATAAAGGACCTTTATCCTCTGTAAAAATGTCCAGCGGTTCGATAATATGATGCCCGTCAATTGCACAAAATCTTGTGATAGAATATCTTTCCCAAGATACAGGTGGAACCCGATGGGGAGTGGCTTTTATAAGACCATTTGTTAATACTTCTAGCATATCGCCAAGCATTACAATTATTTCATAGCGACTGCAATCAGCATTGCGCCAATCACCGGAACGACTCTGTAGTTGAGCTCCGTATTCAGACTGTGTCAGAAGTGTGAATACCTCATAATCTGTATGAGCACTGATACCAAAAAGATTGTCTTCTGGTATTCCATCAACAGCTGGATAATAGATCATTCTCATCGTTGAAGGGGACCTATCAGTCATTTTTGATTTTATGTATTCATTTTTTATACCTAGAGTTCTTTCAATAGCTGTAACCAATTTTTTTTCAACTTTTGAGAACTCTAGAAAATAATCATAAACAGCTTGTCTAAAGAGAGGCATTTTAGGAGGCCATAAATTAGGCCCATAGTTCCAGTATTCTTTATCTATTTCTTCAATTTCATAACACATATCAAATGCGGAACAAGTAGCTTTAGTCCCAGCTGAATAGGCTGGTTCTTCGCCACATGGTGACCAACCTCTGCTGGATTCAGAATTACGATAATGTGATAACTGTTTTTTTGGATCATCTTCACTCATAGAATGAAATAACTTAGACTGATCATAAGCAGAATCTATCACTGCATGTTCAATACCATGATCCACAAGTAAGAAGTAGCAGTCTTCTATCATTGCATCTCTAAGATTCTTTAATTCAGCTGAGCCAGTTTCTTTATCTTCTGAGAGAACATTTTTCAAACTTATTTTTTTCATATCAAACTTAAATAGTACAATAGGAGAGTCGTAATAATTTTAACTTAATAGTCGAATATATCTAGAGGATGTAATAGAAAAATATGGATCAAAGTATTAAAGCTATTGAAGATGAACTGAATAGATCTTTAGAGATTGAATACATTAAGATTGAAGATCAAGGACATTTACATAAGGGCCATAAAGCTGCAAATGAAGGATTAATGCACATCAAAGCATGCATTGTATCGAATGATTTTTTAGGTCTAAACTCGATCAAAAGACATCAAAAAGTTTATGATATTCTGTCAATATTTCTAAAAAGAAGACTCCATGCACTTAGTTTAGAGACTTATTCAGTAGAAGAATATAATCAAAGAGATTAAATTATTTTATTTCACAGCAATGATTCCTGCATGATCCTTTCCATAGTCAGAACTTGCTCTTGCAGGTCCAAAATACTTTGAAGTGAGTATCTCGAATCCAGCTGTTTTACATTCTCTCGCAAGAGTATCTGGATCTAGACAATTCATATGTGGTGTCATCCCTTTAGGTAATCTAGGTATTGGTAAGCAATCAAGAACGTTATCAATAAAACCTGGAAATGGATCTCCAGCTTCTAATTTTTTTTCAAATTCTGGCAAATAGTTTTTCCAAGGGCCGGAAAAACATGTATCTGTAATTAAATAAATCTTTCCTCCAGGTTTTAGCCACTGATACATATTTCTTAACGTATCAATTAATTCATCAGGTGTTAAAAAATGCAAACAACGAGAGCAATGAATGGTTATAAAAGATTCATTCTTAAAATCTATATTGGGTAATGTGCCTTCTTTCGTTGTAAGATTTTCTTTTAGTGCATCAGGTGTCTCTTTTAATAGAATATCCAAATGAGCTTGATCCATATCTGATGCCAAGATTTTTGTTCCTCTTTTAAGTGCTGCAATTGATGCAATTCCATAGGCACAACCAACATCTAATGAAATTCCGTCTAATTTTGATGATTCCTCAACAAAAGATTTTGAAATATCATTCAGATCTTGTTCCATAAAACCTCTACCATTCAGGCAAGGAATAAGACCTGGAATATATGCTTTAGGTTTAACTTGTTTACCAGTCAACTTAGAGACTAAATTGTATAATATAGGTCCAATGAAGCTTAATCTTCTTTTTAAACTAACCTTATATTCTTTGTTTTCATCATCCATTATTCTTCTATGAAAAGCTTCAAATTTTGGATGTATATTGTTTTCATATAACTGCATAAGAAAACGGTTAGTTATTTTATGAATTAAAGGTATCTTTAGCCATTGGTTATACAGTTCTTGCATATAAATGACTGGCGTTTTATGACTTTCTGCATAGGCAATAAATTTCCAGCCTTCCTTTTTTTTTCTAAACAGTGCATTAATTCTTGCATCACCGCCCCATGCTTTTACTGGGCCTCTCATTTTCATATCATGTCTTACCCAACCAACAGCAAATAGGTATTCATCTGATAGAGGTTTTATTTTGATGTTATAAAACCTCATTCGAATGGCCTCCATCATTCTTTTTCCTGGTATAGGTTCCCAATACTTTCTTAAATCATTCCATCCAATTTTCCAATCAGCTTGTTCTTCAGCTAAATAAAATGGATCAGGATCATCCTTGTCCCAGAGATTTTCTAGATCACCATATTTTTGTGAGTCCCAAATTTTTTCAGTATCTTTAAAGATTTGTTCTATTTCTTTTTGTAAGTTTTCCATACAGGTTTATTAATCCTTTTTGCTATACCTTATATGAAGCAGTGTGTATTTCAAAATATTGAGAAAGTTTTCCATTAAAACTAGTGTTAAGCTAACCAGTTAATCATCTATAAATTAAAGGATATTGCAATGACAGAAATTGGCATAGTGATGGAACCAGTTCCTCAATGTTCAGCCGAGATGGCATTATTAATAGAGCAAATGGGCTTTGATATGGTGTTATGCCCAGATACACAGAATCTTTCAGCAGACCCTTATGGTCAGTTATCACTTATAGCCAATGCAACATCTACACTTAAAATGGGAACAGGGGTCACTCATCCTGTTACTCGAGAAGCTGCAGTGACAGCATCAGCAATGGCTTCGTTGCAAGAGGAATCATCTGGAAGAGCAATTTGTGGAATAGGAAGAGGGGATTCATCTGCAGCACACATTGGAAAAAGGCAGGCCACCACAGAAGAGTTAAGAAATTATGTATTAACAGTACAAAGTTATTTACGAGGTGAATCTTTAGATGTTGGTACCATGAGATCACCTATTAGATGGATTGATCCTGCTATTATAAAGCCTGTACCCATAGATATTGCTTGTACAGGCCCAAAAACCATCGAAATGGCCTGTGATGTAGCTGAACGAGTTACTTTCGCTGTCGGAAGTGCTACAGAGAGAATGTCCTGGGCGATGAATACTGCACTGAAACGTATCAATCAAACAGGTAGAAAACGTGAGGAGTTTAAAATAGGTGCTTACGTTAATTTAATATGCGATCCTGATGAAAAGAAAGCTATAGCAATGGCAAGAATGTTAACAGGATTAGTCGCACATTTCACAGCAATGAAAAAAGCACCAACAGATCACTTGCCAGATAAGCAAAAGAAAATTACTACAAAGCTTCAGTCTGACTATGATATGAAAAATCATTCTAGTGAAAAAGGTGAGCATTTAGAATTGATTGATGATGAATTTATTGATTGGTTTTCTATTGCGGGACCACCTCAAAAATGCATCGATCGATTGGGAGAACTCATAGAGCTTGGATTGGATTATGTCTACCTACTTGGAGGATCTCCAGTCGCAGAACCTCGTGATGCACGATTAAGAGCTATGGTTAAGCAGACTGAAATTTTTGCAAATGAAGTTCTTCCAACATTTAAGTAGGATTAGAACTGATATTCCAATGATAGATTGATTAGACGACCTCGAGGGTCATGTAATCTAGTATCAAAACTAAAATCTGGAGCATCATAAAGCAATGGTGCTGATTCATCAAAAGCATTCATTAGATGCAGTCCTAGTTCTAATATATTGTTATCTATATCAAAAGTTTTCCTTGCTCCAATGTCAAATACCAAGAAAGAATCCACTTTATTTTCATAACCACTAGAGATAGCTGCTGTGGGTAAAGGTCTTAGGTTCTTATAACCATCTAAATATCTGGCATTAACAGAATAACGAATTCCATTATGAGATAAGCCAAAAAAAGTGTTTAATCTTAGTCGGGGTAATGAATGAGTGTGTGCATTATAATTAAATTTACCAACCCTATTAACCATATGATCTTCATGCTCACCTTCATGATCTTCCTCTTCTTCTTCATGTTCTGGTGTTAGGAATTCAAAGAGGTGGGTGGCATTTATACCTAAATCCAAAAGAATTCCATTGGCTAGTGTTTTCTTATAATCGAAACTAACGTCTATACCTTTAACTTTTGTTTTTTCTTCATTGAAGAATGTTGTGCTCACTGCTGTTATATCTCCGTATTCATTTCTTTGAATATCAGGATTATTTGAGTTCTCAATAATTTTTGCTTGAGCATCTTCGAGTTCAAGTCGGTCTTTATAATGAATATTCCATAGATCTATTGATAGAGAAGCATCATCATTAATTTCCCAAAGCAATCCCAAATTTGTATTGGTGGAAGTAGCTGGTTTTAGATTGGGGTTTCCTACCTGAATAACTCTCACAAAAAGGGAGCTAGATTGTTCAACACCATTGATAACATCTCTTACACCACCTAATGCAATTTCAGAACTATATAACTGAGCCATTGACGGAGTTGAGAATGACGTTCCGACTGAACCCCTTAACAATAAATTATCATTGGGTCTAAAATTTAGTGACAATTTTGGATCTAAAGATGAATTATTTTCTACTTTTTCATACCTGGTCGCAAAGAGAAGATCAAAACTTTTGGATAATATTTTCTCTACTTCGATGAAAATAGCTTTTTTATCCCTATCTGATGAAATATTTTTACCACCACCGAGAAATAAAAGATCGGCACCTTTGATTAAATTGCCTGTTTGGTCAAATTCCGATCTTGCTAACTCATTATATGTAACATCGAGAGACTCATTATTTAACTGTATTCCAATGGCAAGATTATTTTCATTGATTCTAGTTCTGAGGATTGCATCGAGTGATGTTAATTTCCCAGTTCTTAAGCTTTGTTCTGAACCCTTTATATATTGGATAAGATCATCTGAGTTGGATAATGGTTCAAAGATATTCCATGTTTGATTACCGTTTGAA
This sequence comes from Gammaproteobacteria bacterium, assembly GCA_018672815.1. The sequence continues at coordinate 21,268 of JABHDX010000088.1, forward strand.
CCGCCGCTGCCTACGATTGCATTTTCCATTCTTGAATTGATGGTATCTGGTCTATTGTGAAAATTCTCATGTTTGCTGTGAGTGATTGATAACTCTAGATCAGAGTTGTCACTAATATTGAAATTAACAACACCGCTAATATGATATTGGTCAATTTTTTTAGGGGATAATGGAGAGGGGAAAGCAGAACCTAAAGGTCTGCCATACCAGGTGACTGGAACATTAAAAGGGCTTCCGCCTTGTCCTTGCTGTATCTTTCTAGACATAAAAGAAAGCGCCGGATATGAGGGGGATTGCGGGTTGTCATTTACATCAATATTGGCAGCAATTGCTTTGATTTTATAGCTTAAATTTTCATTGCTTTTCTTAAAACTTAAGTAGAATTTTTTATGATCTTCATCATTAACAATATTGAATCTGGTACCGTAGAGAAATTTGCAAAATGAACCTACTAAAACCCCTCCATTTAGTTCACAATTTGGATCTGGAACCCATTGACCAGATGTATATGCTCCCGCATAGTCACCTACTAAAATCGTATCAACCTCACTGACTTTAAATGTATTCCCTAGAGTGCTTAATCCATTTTCAGCTATTCGAGGTATGTCAGATGATGAAAGAGGGCTTCTGTTTAGAAAATTCATGGCTAATACTAGGTTTGAATTTTTAAACTCTTTACCAAAAATGATTCCCAGAGTTTCATCAGATTGATCATAGCCTGATGTTTCTTGATGCCCTAAATTTATTTTTGTTCCAGTAAACTCATCATGGGTAATGAAATTAATGACTCCTGCAACTGCATCACTGCCATAAAGAGAAGTGGCCCCTTCTTTAAGAATTTCAGTCCTATTAAGAGCAATTTCTGGAATGATATTGACATCAATATACCCTTCACCTTCGTGAGATGGAGTACCTGCAAATGTCTGTCTTTTGTTATTGAGCAAAACTAATGTCGAGGCATGATCAAGACCTCTTAGGGTAATTGCAGACATTCCTTGATCAACTCCATCAAGAGTATTGGATTGAAAGTGTGACCCTGACGAACTTGCTAGATATTTACTTATTTCACCAATGCTTGAGATATTGAGGTTGTTGAATTCAGTTTCATCTATAACCTCAACACTGATTTTCTCAGATTTTGATCCGATATAACTTCCAGTCACAGTTATTTCTTCAATATCTTCTGCAAATGTGTTGTTTATAATGAAAATGCTAAAAATAGCGAACAGGTATAAATTATGTTTCATGTAGTCCTCCTTAGATTAAAAAAAATAGTTTTTTTAAATCTAAAATTTTGGAGGTGCCCTTGTTTGAAAGTTCTTAGAAAAAGTTGAGATAAATTCATTTTTTATCTCAGTGATTAAAATTGATGAAAGGTAGTAGTGATTATCAAGAGATTTAGTTTTAAGTGGTTTTAAAGCATCATTATTGCAAAGCTGACATTCAATTTGTTCGCTTTGATCATTTAAACCAATATGATCGATAGGGTGAACAGAGGAGATTGTAAGAAATAAAAGTCCCACAATTAAAAAAATATTTTTGCCTTTTAATGCCTTCATAATGTTAATAGTAAGTAAAAAAATATTAATACTCAACCTCACACTGAAGTTTTAATAAATTACTGTTTTAAATGTTAAATCGATGTAACTTTAAGCTAGAATAGTTAGCAATAATTAACTAAGAGAACGAAAGCTATGGATTTGAAAAAACTTTTATCTATAACTACTCTAGTATTATTTTCCCAAGTAGGATTTTCACACGACAGTGAATGTTTAAATTTTGATAGCCAAAAATTCAGCAGACCATGCATTGAGAGGTTAATTCCTAGAAGTCTAGATCTTGATAAGACGATGTTAGAACCTAGAGCCATTCTATATTCTGTAGAAACAGAAACAACTATGCCCATTAATGGCAAACCTCTAGTAGCAGTTTTAGGAGCCACAGGAAGAACAGGACGTCATGTTCTCACAGAGCTATCAAATCGAGAAGTTAGAATCAGAGCTTTATCAAGAAATATTGAAACAGCAAAAGAATCAGTCTCTGGAAACTATGACTGGGTTAAAGCTGATGTTACACAACCAGATACACTAATCAATGCTTTACACGATGTTGATATTTTAATATCTGTTATTGGTGCTGAGGAAAGAAGAGGTGAAAAGTCACCTGAATCAGTTTCTTATCAAGGCTCTATCAATTTTGTTAAGGCTGCGAAAAAGACTGGAGTTAAGCATATTATTTATATGTCATCAATTGGAGCAGGTGGAGCTGAAAATTTCAGTACTGTTTTATTGAATCTAGTTTTAGGTAAAACCATGAAGTGGAAGTCATTAGGCGAAGAATATATTCGCAATAGTGGAATTAAATATACTATAGTTCGCCCAGGTGGCTTGGTGGGCGATTCAGGACAACTTGGGATAAAGTTTGCACAAGGCGATAACATTATAGGATTTATACCCAGAGCTGATGTTGCTTCAGTTTTAGTTGAATCAGCGTTTAATGAACATTCCTATGATAAAACTTTTGAAGTAATTAATGATGAATCACTAGTAGTTGATGCTTGGAGGAATGAATTCGTTAATCTTAATAAAGAAGAGTTTGGGCAAATAGCGACTGGTAATTTTCCATTAAGCTATACATTTTCAATACTATTAATATTGGTATTAATAATTTACTTTATCCGTAGAAGAAAATCTCGTTAAATAACTCCATCGTCACTTAGTTTTTTTATTTGTTCCAAATCTTTACCTAATAATTCCGATAATATTTCATTGGTATGTTGACTTAGTTCAGGACCAGACCAGTCAGTACCACCCGGCGTCTCAGTCAAAATAGGGAGCATGGCTGGTATTTTTAGAGGCCTTCCATTGGCTTCAATTTCTTCAAACATCCCTCTGGCTATATAATGTTCATCTTTCATCATATCTTCAACGCTGTATATTGGTCCAGCTGGAACAGAGACTTCATCCATAATTGAAAGAACTTCTTCCGATGTGTGCTCTCGAGTCCACTTCTCAATCGCTAAATCAATTTCTTTTTCATGCTCAACTCTACCCATGTTATTTTCAAACCTCTTATCTTCAGCCATTTCAGGTTGTTCAATAGCCAGCATTAATCTTTTGAAGATAGAGTCACCATTTCCGCCAATGATTACATGTTTATCATCAGAAGTTATATAAGTATTGGTTGGAACAATACCAGTAATTGTTGATCCTGAAGGTTCTCTTATTGCCCCACAACCAGAGTATTCTGGGACTACGGCTTCCATCAGATTAAAGACAGATTCATAAATAGCTGTATCTACCACTTGTCCTTTATTGTTAGGATCTTTCTCTCTTTGAATGTATGCAAGCATAACGCCCATAGCAGCATGAAGACCTGCCAATGTATCTCCTATGCTCAAGTTAGGTCTAACAGGAGGTCTGTCAGGAAATCCATTGACGTATCTAAATCCTCCAAAACCCTCACATACTGATGCATAACCAGGCAAATGTGATCTTGGTCCAGTTTGACCGTAACCTGAAATTCTTGCTGTGATTAGTCCTGGATTTTCTTTTTCTAACTCTGCCGGCCCAATTCCCCACTTTTCAAGTGTTCCTGGTTTGAAATTTTCAATTAAAACATCTGATTGTAGAATGAGATCTTTTGCTATTTGAATTCCTTCTTCACTTTTTAAGTTCAATGTCACTGATTTTTTATTTCTAGAAACACTGTGCCACCAATAAGAAGTATTATTTTCAGTTAATCTCCAGTATCGAACAGGATCTCCTGTTATTGGTTCTATTTTTATCACTTCAGCACCAAAATATCCAAGAACACTTCCAGTGAAAGGTCCGGCAATTAATTGACCCATTTCAATTACTCTCATTCCTTTTAGAGGCTTATCTGTACTCATCTTGATTTATCCTAATTAATTTATGATTTGAAGATATCCTTATACCATGAAGACAAAGCGTTTCCTATTTCCGTAGGCGAATCTTCTTGTATGAAATGTAATCCTTTGACAGAAACTTCTTTTTGGTTTTTCCATGTTCGACATAGATCTCTCATTCTACCTGTCAGTATTACTCCAGGTTCTGCATTAATGAAAAGTTTCGGTATATCATTTATTTGCATCCAATCAGCATAAGCATTGACTAGTTTACAAACATTTTCAGGTTTTCCATTCATGGGTATTTCTCTGGGCCATGAAAGAGTCGGTCTTCTGTCCTCCCCTGAATTTAAAAAAGGTTTTCTATATTCATTCATTTCCGATTCATCCAAGTCTCTAATAATTGAACCAGGTAAAACTTTTTCTATAAAATAATTCTTATCCAATATTAAACTCTCACCAGCTTCTGATCTAAAACCTTGAAAAAGACTTCGACTGTTTTCATTCCAGTCATCCCATGTCATTTCATTAATTATAGCCTCCATGTAGGCAATGCCCATTATTGAATTGGGATGTTTATGGCTCCAATGAAAACCAAGCGCTGAACCCCAATCATGCAGTACAAAAGTAATATTATTTTGATCGGTTAATGATTTAATTGTTTGGTTGAGATAATGGTAATGTTCTTCAAATTTATAGGAATTAATATCGCTTTGATCTAACTTATCAGAGTTACCCATGCCAATAAGATCAATACTTATACATCGTCCCATATTACACATATGTGGAGTAATGTTTCTCCAAAGATACGATGACGTTGGGTTTCCATGTAAGAAGATAATAGGATTACCTTTTCCTTTCTCATAATAGGCTATTTTTTTATTCGCAACTGTAACGAAGTTTTTTTGCATTGATTGCATAGTTAATCTGAGATTGCTTGTGAGATTAGTGACATAAAGTCTTCTTCATTCTGCACCTTTCCAATTTCAGATGCTGAAACTTTATATCCATAGTTTTTAGCGATAAACTCATATTTAGTTTTTCTATAGTCTAAAAGTTTAGGAAAAACCCATTTAACAAAATCATCTGGATCCATAGTTTCATGAGTTAACCCACTTTCTTTTGAGTATAATTCTAGATTTTCAATTAAGAACTCTTCAGTATAAAACATGGGTTTTGGATGAAGACTAGCTCTTTTTATAAGTTCATCTCTAAATTTTTCATCATCCTGAATATATATAATCACTGTATGTTCAATTATTGTATCCATTGCAGGGGTATCAATTAACTCACAAATACTCCCTCCAGCATCATTGATGAAGTGATTATAATCATAGATTCTATTTGCTTTCTCAATGAACTCAGGAATATCTTCCATAGCTCTTATTTCTGCTTTTTTATGCAATTTTTGTCTTTTTAGAAACTCTTTTAGGGGCAATCCTCCTTTACTTGGATCACCGATTTTACCTAAGTAGGTTGATATAGGGTATAGATTATCCACTGTAATATTTGTTGAAATATAGATTGAATCTGTTCTCAGTAATTCACTCAAGAAGCTAATTTCCATAGCCCTTTCTTTAATATTGTCTAGTATTGGTTCATTCAGATATTGGGTTCCTATACGGTAGTCTCCTGAGTAATGAAACCATTCAGATTTAGGCAGTCTATTAGCTAATGTTGTTTTACCAATGCCTGACATACCCAATAGAGTGATTGCTTTATTGGGCCATTCATTAAATTCTTTTAATGTTATTTTCATTTATCGTTGAATAGTTTACGTATTATGTAAGTATACAGAGACTTCTAGTTTAATTATCTTATTGTGTTAATTTTAATGGAAAAGGTTATCATGGTCGGCTTTTGAAGGCAGTAATTTTTTTAAATAGAGTAAGATTTAGAATGAAGAACAAAAATGTAGATGTTTTTAAGTTTGGTGGGAGCAGTCTGGCTGATTCAGACTGCCTCCTTCATGTTTGTGATTTAATACATCAAAATACAACTGAAAATTTAATCGTAGTTGTTTCTGCAATGTCAGGCGTAACAAACCAGTTATTAGCGATTTCAAAAGATAAGAATGATGAGAATTGTAATGCAATATCCAATCATTTTAAAAAAACAATAGAAGAGATCAGTATTGATTCTAACAATAAGAAAGAATTATTATCTGCTTTCTCTAAAGATATAGAAACAATAGAAAAAATAATTGACGCTGGTCAGTTTGAAGCAAATAAAACTGAAGAAAATCCAGTACTGGGTTTTGGAGAAATATGGTCATCGAATATTATTTTCAATCTCCTATTGTGTATGTCTTCAAAGGATCCTCAGGAAAGAGAGGTTCATTTTCTAAATCCACTGGATATTATCAATCTATCTTATGGTGAGATGGGCCCTATGGTAAATTGGGAAAAATCTCTAGATGCACTTAATGAAAAAACTCAGGATAAGTCAGGAATTTTTATTATGGGTGGTTTTTTAGCATCTGATGATAGTCAACAACCAACAAATTTAGGAAGAAATGGGAGCGATTACTCAGCTTCCATTATGGGTTCATTAGCTGAGGCTAAGTCAGTTTCTATATGGACAGATGTTGATGGCATTATGACAGGGGATCCCAATCAAATTCAACGAGCTAAAATTATCAAGCAAATGTCCTATGATGAAGCAATGGAATTAGCTTATTTTGGAGCTAAAGTTATTCATCCTAAGACAATGGCACCATTGATGAACAAGGGCATACCAATTTATATTAAAAATACTTTCAATCCCGATTCTATTGGAACGAAAATCCTATTAGAAAACAATGACGATAAAAGTGTAAAAGGAATGACAACCATAGATGATTTATCTCTTATTAATTTAGAAGGTGCAGGTATGATTGGTGTCCCAGGTACCGCCAAGCGATTATTTTCTTGTCTTAGCGATGCTGGTATATCTGTGGTCCTAATTACTCAAGCAAGTTCAGAACATTCAATTTGCTTTGCTATCAATGATAAAGATTCCAAACGAATTGAGAGTGTAGTTAGAGAAGAATTCTTAGTTGATTTTCAAAATGGAAACCTGCAAAAGCTCCAAATACAAAATCATTGCAGTATTATTGCAGTTGTTGGCTCAGGAATGAGTGGTACCAAAGGTATTGCTGCTAAATTTTTTAGAGCAATGTTGGATTCAAGAACCAATGTTATGGCAATTGCTCAAGGTTCTTCAGAGAAGAATATTTCCGCCGTAGTTAAAACAAATGATGTCAGTAATGCTATTCACTCAATGCATCAAGCCTTTTTTGATCAAAGTATTGATGTCAATATTGGTATCGTTGGATATGGTAATGTCGGTAAAGAATTCTTGAAACAACTTCAAAATCAAAGAAAATATTTAGAGTTGGATTCAGACATTCGACTAAATATTATAGCAGTATCCAATTCAACCAATATGGTTCTGAAAAACAATCATATAGAAGCCAATGATTTGGAAAATCTAGATACAGAACAAGAAACTAATATTTTGAATCTAATTAAACATATTTCTCAATCCAACGGTGCAATTAAAGTTTTAATTGACTGTACTACCTCGGAAGATATACCAAATATATATAAAAATGCATTTGTCTCAGATATTCATGTTATAGCGGCTAATAAAAAAGGTGTTAGTGGACCTATAGATTTGTATCAAGATATTATGCATTTCTCAAAATCTACTAAAAAAAGTTTTCATTATGAAACAACAGCAGGTGCTGGGTTACCATTTATTAAAACTTTACAAGACCTAAATATGACAGGGGATAAAGTCAATGAAATTGAAGGAGTATTTTCAGGAACTTTATCGTATTTATTCAACAATTATAATGGAAAGTTAGAATTTTCGAAAATGGTTGCTGATGCAAGAGATAAAGGATTTACAGAACCTGATCCAAGAGATGACCTATCAGGAATGGATGTTGCTAGAAAACTTGTAATATTAGCTCGAGAAATGAATCTTACAATAGATATCAGTGATGTTTCAGTGGAAAGTCTAGTTCCTGAAGAGTTAAGAGATATTTCTGTGAATGATTATTTGAATCAATTAAGCGAATATGATGAAGCAATGAATCTTAAATTAACTAAAGCTAGACAAGATCAAAAAGTACTTCGACATGTTGCTAGATTAAATTCCAGTGGGAAAGCGAGTGTTAAATTAGAATCAGTCTCTACTGACCATCCCTTTGCAGAATTGAAGGGGAGTGAAAATATTATCAAATATATGACGGAAAGATATTCTAATTATCCACTCGTTCATAAAGGTCCAGGAGCTGGTACTGAGGTCACTGCTGCTGGAATATTTAGTGATTTATTGATGGTGATACAACATATTGATCGATTTAATCCACTTATTAAAAAATGATTAATGATATGTATTTTGTAAGCACAAAAACTAATCTACAAGTTAGTATTGAAGAAGCAATATTTAGTGGAACAGCGCCCGATGGAGGGTTGTATATACCTACAAATATTCCTAAGATTAATTTAGAGGATTTCATGGAAGTAGATAATTATCAACAATTCTCCACTCAATTTTTATCTCCATTCTTTATTAATTCGATAATCAAAGATAATCTTGAAAATATCGTAAATGAAGCCCTAAATTTTGATGTGATTCAAAATCAGATAAATTCAGGTCAGCAACCATTATCCATACTTGAACTATTTCATGGCCCCACAGCTGCATTCAAAGATTTTGGAGCCAGGTTTTTATCGTCTGCCATGCAAGCAATTAATAAAGAATCTGGTAATTTAAAACTGAATACAGTACTTGTCGCTACTTCTGGTGATACTGGTGGTGCTGTTGCTTCTGCATTTCATAATCAGCCAGGATTTCACGTAGTTGTTCTTTTCCCTAAAGGTAGAGTGTCTCCAAGACAGCAACATCAACTCACATGTTGGGGTGATAATGTCACCTCTATTGCAGTGGAAGGTGAGTTTGATGATTGTCAGCGACTTGTTAAGGCAGTTTTTGATAAAGATCAAAATTTTTGTTCAGCGAATAGTATTAATATTGGTAGGCTTCTTCCCCAAGCTACATATTATGCTTGGTCAAGCTTGCAATATTTTAAAACTCACAAAAAGAAAACTAATTTTATAATCCCAACAGGAAATCTTGGTAATGCCTTTGCTTGCTTTATAGCAGAGAAAATGGGCTTCCCAATAGGCAAAATAGTTTTTTCCACTAATTCTAATACAACAATTGTAGATTTTATTAAGACTTCAGTCTGGGAGCCAAGAAACACTATACCAACTTTGGCATCTGCTATGGATGTAGGAAACCCAAGTAACATGGAACGATTTTTTCATTCTTATAACAAACAATCGCTCGCACAAACACTAGAAGCCTATTCTGTAAATGATCAGCAGATTAAAGACCAAATTAAAAAAGAATACAAAGACCATCAAATTATTTGCTGCCCACATACAGCAACTGCATTCAATGTTTATAGAGGTTTTTCAAATGAAATTAAAGACAATAATCACTGGTCTATAGTATCGACAGCTCATCCAGCAAAATTTGAGAATATTGTCGAACCTATAATAGATGAATTAATAGAAATTCCAAATAGCCTATCGAAACTACTTAAACTGGATTCATCCTTTATCTCAATTGAGCCAAAACTCGAGAAATTAATGGATATTATCCTTTGAAAATTAATCAAGTAATCGTCCGAATAGTTTTTCAGAATTACTCTTTGTTATATCTGCAAAAGATTCAATTTTAATACCTTTATGATGGCTTATAAATTCAGCTATTTCACGAATGTATTTTGGTTCGTTTCTCCTAGATTTTAATTCTTTTTCTAAGTGTTTTGGCATCAAATAGGGTGCATCTGTTTCAATTAATAACCTATTTAAAGGTATGTATTTAATAGACTCTAATAAATCTTCATTCCTTCTTTGATCACAAACCCATCCTGTAATACCAATGTAGAGTCCTAAGTCTAGATAATCCTTGAGTTGATTCTTGTTTCCAGTAAAACAATGCGTTACTCCACTGATGTTGTTTGTAGTATTTTCTTTTAATATAGTAATGAAATCTTCATGCGCATCTCTTTGATGTAAAAAAAGAGGTAAATCAGTTCTTAGAGAAAGCTTGATTTGTTTTTCAAAAATACTTCTTTGTATCGAAGGAGATGAGAAATTTCTATTGTAATCTAGGCCACATTCTCCGATAGCAACAACTTTATTATTTAATGAAAAATTTTCTAGTTTTTCTATAAAGTCATCACTAGCATCTTTAGCATTATGAGGATGTACTCCTGCTGTGGCCCATAACAAAGAAGAATTGAGTGCTGTATAGTCAATTGCTTTTTTTGTTTCATTAACGGATGTAGCTGTAATAATGATTTTCTTTAAACCAGCTTGTGTTGCATTCGAAATAACTTTTTCTAGATCGTAATCGAAGCTTTCATGCGTTAAGTTTGCACCAATATCAATGAATTCTATTGTCATAAACTTAACATCCTTGGTCATTTATCGTTACAATGCAGAGGCTGAATATGGAAAAATTACTAATAAAAATAATTGTATTGATTGTATCTAGTTTATCTCTCAGTTCTTTAATGGCTGATCCAATTGAAACAAACAATGATGAGATTATCAATCGTGCACTGCAATATTATCTTGTTGAAAATCGAGAAGAACTGATCAGGGAACATGATTTAATATCGAGTGAATATAAAAAAAATAATGAGGCTAAATCACTTTTATTATCCATGTTATTTCATGAGTTTTTGATTGCCGATATCTCAACTAAAAAGATTAAAAAAAAGTACAGTAAATTATGCATTACTAATAGTAAGTCTGCACTTACTAGTTCAAAGTCAGAAGCTGACTTGTATGCTGTTTTATCTGCGTGCTATGGTTTGAGTGCTGAGAGTAATCTTTTTAAAGCTGCTAGCCATGGAACTCAGTCAGGAAGAATGATTGATAAGTCATTAGTAATGGACTCTAAGAATGCATTTGCCTATATGATTAAAGGTATTGGTGATTATACTAGACCATCTTTTGCTGGTGGTAGTAAAGAAAATGGTAATAAAAATCTTTCCACTGCACTGGAATTAATCGATAAGCATGATAATAGTGCGGGCGATAAAAAATTCATAATTGCGATTGCTAATTTCCATCTTGCAAACATTGCTTTCATCACAAAAAATAAACAACAAGCATTGCAATATTTAACAAACTCTCTTAGGGTAGCTCCTGATTATAAGAGAGCTCTAGAGCTCAGTAAGAAAATTGAGTCTTAATTAATCTGACATTTAATCTTATGAATATTATCGAAGTAAAAGATCTTAAGAAATCTTATTTAAAACCTGAAAATAAAAATGAATCATTCAACGCTGTTGATGGAATATCCTTTAATATTTTAGCCAAAGAAATCTATGGCATACTCGGACCCAATGGAGCAGGAAAAACAACCACTTTGGAAATGCTAGAAGGCCTTAAAGATATAGATTCAGGCACAGCAATGATTAATGGTATAGATGTTGAAAAAAAACCTTATCAAGTGAAAAAGATTATTGGAGTTCAATTACAGGCCAATGAGTATTTTGATAAGCTAGATTTAAGCGAGTTATTGGTTCTTTTCGGTAAGCTGTATAGTGTAGATGTGGATTGTATAGATCTTCTAGAAAAGGTGGGCCTTTCTGAAAAACTAAAAGCAAAGCCAAAGCAGTTATCTGGAGGACAAAAACAGCGTTTTTCAATTGCTTGTGCACTAGTGAACAATCCAAAAATATTATTTTTAGATGAGCCAACTACAGGCTTGGATCCTCAAGCAAAACGTAATCTTTGGAATTTAGTGAAGGATCTGAATCATTCAGGAATGACTATTGTTCTAACGACTCATAATATGGAGGAAGCTGAATATTTATGCAATCGAATTGCAATTATGGATGCTGGGAAAATAATTGCAGAAGATACACCTCAAGAGTTGATTAATCAATATGCACCAGAACCTTCAGATTTACCTTTACAGGGCAATATTGAAGACGTATTTCTGACACTAACAGGACATAATCTAAGGGATTAAGATGATTACAAG
>JABHDX010000089.1 GCA_018672815.1 Gammaproteobacteria bacterium
ACATTGGATACCCAATAGCTGAAATAGAAGAGGATGGTTCATTTACTATTACAAAACACCCAAACACAGGTGGTTTAGTATCAATTGGGACTGTGACAGCTCAATTGCTTTATGAAATATCAACGACAGCTTATCTAAACCCAGATGTGACAGCTCATTTTAATTCATTGGATATGCAACAAGTGGGAGAAAACAAAGTATATGTTACAGGATGCAAAGGCACTAATCCACCTGATACACACAAAGTATGTATCAATTTAGCGGGCGGATATCGCAATGGTATGGAAGTTATTTTGACTGGTTTAGATATCGACGAAAAGGCGAAAATATTTTGTGATGCACTATTTGAAGTACTGGGTGGCAAAGAACAGTTTGATGAGGTCATTATCGATTTGCATCGTCAAGATAAGGATAATCCAATCACTAATGAAGAAGCTATGGCAATTTTAAAAATTACCGTCAAATCTAAGGATCAAAAAAAAGTTGGTCGTATCTTTACAGCAAAAATTATTGAATTGGCGTTAGCAAATTATCCTGGATGGTTTTCAAAAGATTCCATTGGTTCGGGTGACCCTTTTATATTGTATTGGCCAGCACTAATAGAATCCAAATATATCAAAGAGAAAGTTCATATCAACAATAAAACAATAGACATAATACCAACGAACCAAATGGGTTTTGAGGCAGTCACATATGATAAGAATCTACCCAATATTCCTGAATATGAAGAAATAGATGTTAAAGAGATCTATTTTGGTCGTTTAATGGGGACTCGTTCAGGAGACAAAGGAGGGTGTGCGAATCTTGGTGTTTGGACAAAAACAAATCAAGCCTACTCTTTTCTGTATCATTATCTCACTGTAGATCGTTTGAAAATATTGCTACCAGACTTAAAAAACTACGAAATAGATCGATATGTATTTTCAAATATGAATGCATTGAATTTCTACGTTCATGGTATTTTGGGTGATGGCGCATCATCCAATACACGATTGGATGCCCTTGCTAAATCTCTTGGAGAATACTTAAGAGCAAAAAAAATATTAGTACCTAACTACATTATCGAAGCAAACAAAAAGGATCATTAGTAATGGAAAATCCCAACTTATTTAAATTTGATGCAACCGTTGTTTCAATTGATGGATATGTGATGACGATCACACTAGATCGTCCTGAAAAGAAAAATGCAATTAATGAAATAATGGCCAATGAAATAATTTATGCCTTAAAATATGCTACAAAAAATAATCAAATTAGAGTCGTAATTATTCAAGCTAATGGCGATACATTTTGTTCTGGAGGCGATCTTAAAGGCATGTCTGGGAAACAACAGCAATCCTCTTCAACGGTTCCTAAACTTGGAGATATTGAGGACGTTAGTCTTTTACTGAGAAATCTTAATAAGCCTGTAATTGTTAAGATACAAGGGAATGTTTTCGCTGGTGCTTTAATGATTGTTGCTAATGCAACTCATGCAATTTCAAGCGTTCGTGCTAAATTTGCCGCACCCGAGATCAAACGTGGCATCTGGCCATTTATGGTGATGGCTGGATTATTCAGAGTGATGCCAAAAAGACAAGGCCTTGATTTTATAATGAGAGGCAATGCTATTGATGCTCAGACTGCTAAAAAATATGGCTTAATTAATGAATGTCTTCCACAAGAAGAATTGGATGAATTTGTCAATTCTCTATCTGAAGAATTATCAAATCTACCTCCTAATACTATGAGAATGGGATTACAAGCATACAATCAGCAAGATCTTATGGAATTTAATGATGCCTTACCTTATCTGAGACAGCAGCTTAAAGAGTGCATTGAAAACGATGATGCCAAAGAAGGGATAGCAGCATTCTTTGAAAAACGTGAGCCCAAATGGAAAGAGGAAATTGATGAATCTTGATTTTGGATCTGAGTACGATGATTTCAGAGACAAAGTAGCAGGGTTTTGCTCTAGTCACAAAGGTGTGCATTTAACAGGCAGTCTTTATGGTCAGTACGAGACGATTAAGAGAGCTAGAAGCGTAAGTCCTAATGGCGAAACTATGTCATTGATTGAGTGGCAACAATTACTTATTAAGAATGGTTATTTTGCAAGAAATATTCCTAAAGAATATGGTGGTTATGGTGGCGAACTTGATATCGTAAAGAATGTCATCATTAACTCAGAATTTAATAAAGCTGGCATTCCAAGTGGAACAGGTGGTCAGGGCATTGATTTTTTAGTGCCAACACTTCTGGAAATGGGTACAGAAGATCAAAAAAAACAATACATTAAGTCCGCGCTGCACCTAGAGACTATTTGGTGCCAAGGTTATTCAGAACCCAATGCTGGAAGCGATCTAGCCAATCTACAAACCAAAGGAGTGCTTGATGGAAATGAATGGGTTATTAATGGGCAAAAGATTTGGACTAGCACTGCAAAATACTCACAAATGATGTTTTGTCTTGTTAGGACAGAACCAGATATGCCCAAACATAAAGGCATTAGTTATTTATTGATACCTATGGATTCACCAGGTATTAAGATCCGACCATTAGTCGATATGACATTGGATGCAGGTTTTAATGAAGTGTTTTTTACTGACGTTAGAATCCCAGCAAAAAATATAGTTGGACAAAGAGGTGAAGGGTGGTTAGTAGCAAATAAAACATTGGTTCATGAAAGAGGTTCATTAGGCGATCCCGAAAGAATGATCACTCGACTAAATTTGTTAATTGAATTAATGAAAAATGAAACACTCAATGGGAAGCGAGTTATAGATCATCCAGTATACAGAGATCGTTTAATGAAAATTCAAGGCAAAACACTCGCACTGAAAGCTCACGGACTAAGACTTCTTTCGGGAAAAATCAATAAAACACAAAACGTTAACCTCGGTATTATGATTGTCAAATTATACGGAACAGAAATGCGTTATGAGCTGGAATCATTAGCAATTGATATTTTGGGTGAGCTAGGAACACTCTATGAGCAAAGCCCTCATATTAGAGATGAAGGAAGCTGGCAGTATGCCTTTATGTACTATCTTGGTTTAATTATTGGAGGGGGAACCAGTCAAATCCAGAAGAATATTATTTCTGAAAGAGGGTTAGGTATGCCAAAAGCACCTAAAATTAAGGAAGTATAGTTATGTATTTTGGACTCTCAGAAGAACAACAGTTTTTTCAAAACTCTATCGCAAGATTTTTAGAAAATAAAACTACCGTTGAGAATATTCGTCAATATGCCAGAGGAGACAGTGAAAAGTTTGCTGATGAAATTCATAATGGGCTTATTGAGTTGGGTATAAATAATCTTATGATTCCAGAATCGTATGGTGGACTTGGTTTGGACTTATTATATGCAACAGCAGTCTCAGAATCCTTGGGCGCCTATATTGCACCAGTTCCATATACCGGATCCTATATTATGACACCCATGGCCATTATGTTGGCCGGTTCAAGAGATCAAAAAGAAAAATACTTACATGCAATATCTAATAATGAAATGCATTTTGGTTTTGGAGTAACAGAATATATAGCACCAAGAGAAAATGCAGAAATAATTTTGAATAATAAAACAGCAAACGGTAGGGCATTATTTGTTATGGATGGTTTGAATGCCACTCATTACATCCTCACTACAAAAAGTGGAACGATTTTTATTATCAATGCAAACGATCCTAATCTGCAGATTGTTCAATTAACAACAGTTGATAAAACAAAAGATGTATCTGAATTAATTCTCAACAGTTGCCAGGTAGAAGTCCTACAAAAATCGGTTAATGACACTTCGATAATTGACAAGGTTATTGATGCTGGACGAATAATGGTTGCTGCAGATTCATTAGGAGCTTCTCAATCAATGATTGATAAATCTGTTAGTTATTCAAAAGAAAGAATTCAATTTGGAAGAGTTATCGGTTCTTTTCAAGCTGTCAAACACATGTGTGCAGAAATGACTGCTAATATACAACCCTGTTACTCAATGGTTTGGTACGCTGCCCATTGCCATGATTATATTCAAGAAGAATCAAGATTAATGGCGACACATACCAAAGCACATGTATCAGAAGTTGCCTCATTCATTGCTAAAACATCAACTGAAGTTCATGGTGGGATGGGTTTTACCGATGAACTTGGACTGCATTATTGGTTTAAAAGAATAGGGCTGAACCGTCAAATTCTTGGTGGCGTTGAGGTCAACAGAGAAGAGGCTGCAACAGTCCAAAACTTTTAAAGTATTTTTTGAATATTCGTTTGGTTATTTGACAGAACTAGATTTAATAGATTGGCACGTTGCAAAAAAACGCTTATCAAGTGTCATTTTTCCATCTTCACTAATTGAAAGCAGAGTGATGCTTTGTCTCATTGTATTTTTATCTAATACATATGTGTTTCTATTTTTAGAAGTGACTTTTTCCCAGATTAAAGATTTATTATCTGATTTAGTTATTTTGAAACCTCCCAATGTATCGTCTGAGTAGGTATTAGATTTTTCAATGGTATTATTATCATTATTCAATAACCAGTTATCAGTAGTATTGTTATCCTGGTTCATTGAAGTACATACAAAAAGTTCATTAGCAGAATTGGTATGAATGACTGTGAAGTAAAACAATAATAAGCTAAAAAATTTTTTTATCTGACTCATAGAGTATGCAACGAAAAATATTGGATTATAATTATTCTCATTAAAAATCTTCAGTATGAAATGCCCTATATATAATGCGTTTTATTTTGATTCTTAACTCTAGCACCAAAAAGATTTGTTTTTAAGAAAAAAGATAAATTTTTTAAAATTATCGAAAATACTCTGAAAGTACCTAATACGTTGAAGTCTTTGTTTAAAAAATACAAATAATTTGAATAAAAAACAGACTATTCCTTTGCTATATTCAAAAATATTGGCAATATTGTATGCTGTAGTTAAATTTAAATATAAGTTTATATA